>DAIRUD010000191.1:0-4687 GCA_036803565.1 Synergistaceae bacterium
GGAAGCCGAGCATCGGGTTGGCCTCGTGCAGGTCGACCGCGCGGGTCATCTCCTTCTTGATGATCCGGGCCTCCTCGCTGTCCGGGTCGATGGAGCCGAGGACCTTCTCGAGCTCCGGGATCTTCGGCAGGAACTCGTGCAGCGGCGGATCGAGCAGGCGGATCGTGACGGGGTATCCGTCCATCGCCTCGAAGATGCCGATGAAGTCGTCGCGCTGCATCGACTCGAGCTCGGAGAGCGCCTGCACGCGCTCGTCCTTCGTGGAGGCGATGACCATGCGCTGCATCGACGGCAGGCGGTCGGTCGCCATGAACATGTGCTCCGTGCGGCAGAGGCCGATGCCCTTCGCGCCGAACTCGCGCGCGCGGCGCGCGTCCTCCGGCGCGTCGGCGTTGGCCCAGACCTCCAGCCGCGCCTCCGCGTCGGCCAGCGCCAACAGCGCGCTGAAGTCCTCGGAGAACGCCGGCTCCTTCAAGGGCATCTTGCCCGGAATGACCAGTCCCTGCGAACCGTCGAGCGAGATAAAATCGCCCTTGCGGACCGTCACGTCGCCCACGGAGAACTTCTGGGCGGCCAGATCGATCCGCACGCTCTCCGCTCCGGAGACGCAGGGTTTCCCCATGCCGCGCGCGACGACCGCGGCGTGGCTCGTCATGCCGCCGTGGCTCGTCAGGACGCCCTTGGCGGCATAGAGGCCGTGGATGTCGTCCGGCGTCGTCTCGGGCCGCACCAGGATGACGGGCCCGCTCTTGCCCAAGGCCACCGCTTCGTCCGCGTCGAAGACGACCTGCCCGACGGCGGCGCCCGGCGAGGCCGGCAACCCCTTCGCCAGGACGTCGAACTTCGCATCCGGGTCGATCTGCGGGTGCAGGAGCTGCTCCACCTGCTCCGGCGCGACACGCTTCACCGCCGTGCGGCCGTCGATGTGTCCGGCGCGGTACATGTCCATGGCGATCTTCACGGCGGCGGCCGCCGTGCGCTTGCCGCCGCGCGTCTGCAAAATGTAGAGCCGGCCGCGCTCGACGGTGAACTCGATGTCCTGCATGTCCTTATAGTGGTCCTCCAGCAGGGCGGCGATGCGGGCGAACTCGGCGTAGACGTCGGGCATGACCTTTTCCAGTTCGGCGATGGGGCTCGGCGTACGAATGCCCGCGACGACGTCCTCGCCCTGGGCGTTGACAAGATACTCCCCGTACAGGCGGTTTTCCCCCGTGGAGGGGCTGCGCGTGAAACAGACGCCCGTGCCGCAGTCGTCGCCCAGGTTGCCGAAGACCATGGAGAGGATGTTCACGGCCGTCCCCAAGTCGTCGGGGATGCCGTTGATTTTGCGATAGGTACCAGCCCGCGGGGTATTCCAGCTGCGGAAGACGGCGTCGATCGCCAGGCGCAGCTGCCGCTCCGGCTCCAGGGGAAATTCCTTGCCGGCGTCGCGCACGATTTCCTTATACTCCTCGACCAATTCCTTCAGGGATGCGGCGGGAATTTGATGGTCGAACGTCACGCCGATCTTCGCGCGCTTGGCCGCGAGCTTTTCCTCGAAACGGTCGACTCCGATCCCCAGCACCACGTCCGAAAACATTTGAATGAAACGGCGATAACTGTCGTAGGCGAAGCGCGCGTCTCCGGAGACCTTGGCCAGCACCTCGGCCGTCCCGTCGTTCAAGCCGAGGTTGAGGATCGTGTCCATCATGCCCGGCATGGAGACGGGGGCGCCGGAGCGCACCGACACCAGCAGGGGGTTCTCCATGCTCCCGAACCGCTTCCCGGAAGCCTTCTCCAGGCGGGCGACGGCCGCGCGCACATCGTCCCAGATATCGTCGAACAGCGCCTCTCCCCGGGTCCAATACACCTTGCACGCCTCGGTCGTGATGATGAAACCGGGCGGCACGGGCAGACCGATCTTGCTCATCTGCGCAAGGTTTGCGCCCTTCCCCCCCAGCAGCGTCCGCATACTCGCGTCGCCTTCGTGGAAATCGTAGATGTACTTCTTACTCTCCATACCGCAGTGCCCCCTCGCCCGCATACAGTGCGGAGCATCGATATATTCGTGTGATAGAAGTGCATGGACGAAAACGCTCGCGTATAATGCGATCAAATCAACGATAGCATATTTCTCCGGTTTGCGCACTCGCCGGGAGAATAATAAATTTTGCGAAATTGCCGCAGGGGGAAAAATCGAAGGAGCAGCCGTCCTCTTCGAACATGGGCTTCAACGACCGCGTTTACGCGATCGTCCGAAAAATTCCACCCGGATACGTGATGTCGTACGGGCAGATCGCGGGCCTCGCGGGAAACCGGCGGGCGTCGCGCGCCGTCGGCTACGCCATGTTCCGCTGCCCGCGCGGACTGCCCGCACACCGGGTCGTCTACCGGGACGGCAGTTTGGCGGCGGACTGGGTATTCGGCGGCACGCAGCGAAGGCGACTGGAGGCGGAGGACGTCTCCTTTACCGAGGACGGGCGCGTGGATATGCGCAAACACCGATATCGACCGCAGTAAACGACTTACGCGGGCCCGGCGGGCCCATACGAGCAGGGACCCTTGCGCCCGCAACGTACGGCATCCGCAGCAACACACGGACGACGAGCGCGCGGCCGCCGACAGCCGGGCATGCCACAAAGCAGGAGAAATCGGCTATCGGCGACATGCGCCTGCCGCTTTTCCGCACATCGGCAGCGCAAGCCTCGATATTTTCCCGATTCCATCCTATAATCGAGGTAATTTCGATTACGCCGGTCGGCGTTTTGCACAAAGGAGAGAAACCCGTGCCCTATTCCTTCATCATCTGCGCATTCCTGACGGTGGGAGCGTTCTGCCTCGTCGGCGTCGCCGCGTCGGGCAAGGTAAAAAACGCCAGCGATTACGCGGTCGCCGGACGCAAGGCGACGGCGTTCCCCATCGCGGGCATTATCATGGGCGCGCTCGTCGCCGGAGGGTCGACGATCGGGACTGTTCAGTTGGCCTACGAATGGGGGCTTTCGGCCTGGTGGTTTACATTGGGCAGCGGTATCGGCTGCGCCGTCCTCGGCCTGCGCTTCGCCGGCCCGATGCGCCGCCTCGGCCTCACGACGCTGCCGGAGCTGATCGAGAACAATTACGGGCACCCCACCGCGCTCCTGACGATGGCGAGCTCCATCCTCGGAACGACCCTCTCCATCGTCACGCAGTTTCTGGCGGGAACGGCCCTGCTTCGCTCCGTCGTCCCGCTCTCGCCGGAGTGGGCGACCGCCCTTCTGGCGATCATGATCCTCGCCTTCATCTTCTCGGGCGGCCTGAAGAGCTACAGCGCCGTGGGAAGCGCAAAGACCCTGCTGCTCTACGCGCTCCTCATCCTCTGCTGCATCCAGGCGGTGCGCATGGGCCAGACACCGGCGCGGCTGTTGCACGACCTGCCGTTCTCCCCCTGGTTCAACCCCGTGGGCAGGGATCCGGGCAAGGACATCGGCGCGGGCGTGTCCCTCGTCGTGGGTATTCTCTGCACGCAAATCTACCTCCAGGCGGTTTTCGCCGCGTCCGACGAGCGAACGGCGCGGCGCGGATGCTGCCTTGCCGCCGTGCTGATCCCGCCGCTGGGCCTCATGGCGATCTGGGTCGGCCTCGCCCTCCGCAACGCCGGCGTCGAGATCGAACCGGCGCAGGCGCTGCCCTATTTCCTGATGACGCGCTTCCCGCCCGCCCTCAGCGGCTTCCTCTGGGCGGGCCTGGCCATCACCATCGTCGGCGGCGCGGCCGGACTGTGCCTGGGCGTCGCGACCAACATCTCCACGGATATCTACCGGCGAATCACTAAGTGCGAGGCGGGCGACAGCAATATCCTCTACGTCAGCAGAGCCGCGGTCGTCCTCACCGTGCTCGCCTCGGCCCTAACCGGGCTGAAGGCGAAAACGACGTATATTCTCCAGTTGAGCTATATCGGTATGGGACTGCGCGGCGCGGGTGTCGTCCTGCTCGTCGCGGCGGCGATCCTCCGCCCCGGGCGCATCTCTCCGCACACGGCCTTCCTCTCGGCCCTGATGGGACTCTGCGGCATGCTCGCGGCATGGATCCTGCTCCCGGGCATCGAACCTCTGTTCGTCGGCCTCGCCCTCGCCGCGCTCCCGCTCCTCCCGGCGCTTCTCCAAAGCAAACCGTGAGAGTTTCGCGGATCACTCGATATCCGGCGAAATATAGCGACCGTACACCCAACCCCGCTTGCCACCGCGCTCGACCTCGATCCAGCGGAACGCCTCGCCGGTGTCGCGCTCATCGAGCACGTGCACGCGCTCCCCGCGCGCAAACTGCGTGACGACCGGGGCATCCCTTCTCGGCGCTTCCCGGCAGTTGACCAGAACGGCGGTCACCGTGGCGTCGAAACCGTCCCGCCTCACCTCGCCGGGTTCGGTCACGATGCGCGCGATCAACTCCTGCGGCGGCTCGGGGGAAAACGCATCGTTCGAGAGCGCATCCGATGAAATTACGGGCGCGCCCCCGCGCGGGGAATCCACCTCGCGGTCGGCGGGGCGCTGGAGCGCATCGCCCGAACCGACGCCGGGCGCATCGTCGCGCACGGCAACGCTACCAGCGGGCGGAGCCGCATCCGCATCCGGGGATTTCGGCGCGGGGCGGGCATCGTTCGCCACAGGCGCGGGGTTGGCCTGTTTCGCGGGCTTCGCCGGCGGCAGATCGCCGCGCACACCGTCGAGCGGGC
>DAIRUD010000192.1:0-4685 GCA_036803565.1 Synergistaceae bacterium
ATCGGGATCAGGACGACGTCGCGGACCGCCGCGATCTCCATGACCGCCGAGCCGGGGATGGCGAAGTTGAAGAAGGCGACGTCGAGGTTGCCGTCCTTCAACGCGGTGACCGCTTCGGGCTGGGTGAGCTGCTGCTTGCTGTAATCCTTTTCCGTCCAGCCCGCCGCCTCCAGGATCATGTTGGTCAAAACCTGGTCGCCGCCGCCGGGCGCGCCGACGGAGATCTTCTTGCCCTTCATGTCCTCGAAGGTTTTGATGCCGGTGCGGCTGGTGGTGACGATGTGCTGCGGCGCGGCGTACATGTGCATCAGGGTGAGGACGTCGAGCTTGCCGTCGTCCTTGAAGGCGTCGATGCCGTTGTACGCCTGCCAGAGGGTGGAGCCCATCGTCATGCCGATCTGGGCCTTGTCGCTGGCGACAAGGCGGCAGTTCTCGCGCGACGCCGAGGTCGAGCGGGAGTTGGCGCGGATGTTGACGTCGCCCTTGGTCAGGAGCTCGGCCATGACCCCGCCGAGGGGGTAATAGGTGCCGCCGACGCCGCCCGATCCGATCGTCACGAACGTCTGTGCCGCGGATGCAATGCCGCCGAGTGCGAAAACGAGGAGCAAACCGAGTGCCAATGCGCGCTTCTTCATGTTTTTCTACCTCCTCCAGATTTTATGTTGCCGATATGCATTACAGCAGGTTTTTTGCTGCGGATGCCAGTCCGGCCGCGAGGCGCTCGACGATCTGCCGGGCCTGTGCCTCGTCGGTGACGAGGGGGGGAGCCAGCAGGAAGTTGTCGCCCTCCATGCCGTCTATCATACCGCTTCCGGGGTAGATGATGAGTCCTTGTTCGATACAGGCTTTCGTCGCCGCGCCCCCCGCGCCTTTGGTTTTGGGGAAGGGGGCCTTGGTCGCCTTGTCCTGCACGAGCTCGACGCCCCACATGAAGCCCTTGCCGCGGACCTGCCCGACGATCGGGTTTTCGGCCGCGATCTTCAGCAGACCGTCCTTGAGGATATGTTCCAAGTTGCGCACGTTCTCGACGACGTTGTGTTCCTTCATGTACTTCATGACGGCGAGCACGGCCGCCGCGCTGACCGGGTTGCCGTTGTAGGTGTGTCCGTGCATGAAGGCCCCGCTGCCGTTCTTGATCGGCTCGAGCAGGGCGGATCTGGCGATGATGCCGCCGGTCGGCACGTAGCCCGCGGCCAGGCCCTTGGCCGTGGCGATGATGTCGGGGACGACGTTCCAATGGTCGACGGCGAAATTGCGGCCGGTGCGGCCGCATCCGGTCATGACTTCGTCCGCGATCAGCAGCACGTCGTATCTGTCGCAGATTTCGCGGACAAGCGGCCAGTAACCGTCCGGCGCGGGGAGCGCGCCGACCGTGGAGCCGACGAGCGGCTCGGCGATGAAGGCCATGACGTACTGCGGGCCGATGCGGCGGATTTCGTGCTCCAGCTGATATCCGCAGCGCAAGCCGCACGACGGGTGCTCCAGGCCGAAGGGACAGCGGTAGCAGTAGGTGGAGGCGATCTTGGGAAGCTCCATGAACATGGGGGAGTAGATGTTGCGGCGCGCCATGGAACCGCCGACCGCGACCGTCCCGATGGTGCTGCCGTGATAGGAGTTCCAGCGGCCGATCGTCAGGTATTTGGCGGTATTGCCGCCGTCCCGCTCGAAGAAATACTGCCGCGCGAGCTTCATCGCCGATTCCACCGCCTCGCTGCCGCCGCTGACGAACCAGACGCTGTCGAGGCACGCGGGGGCGAAGTCGGCGACCGCCGTCGCCGCTTCCTCCACGATGTCGCACTGCCAGCGGGAGGGGTGTGCGAACTCGAGCTTCCGGCACTGCGCCGCGATGGCGTCCGCGATCTCCTCCACGCCGTGTCCCAGGTTGGAGATCAGCGCGCCGGAGCAGCCGTCGATGTACTCCCTGCCGTCCCTGTCGTAGATATAGATGCCCTTTCCGTAGTCCGCCTTGAGATAGTTGGTCTTGAAACTTCGGGGAAACGCGTGTTGCGTCATCTCTGCCTACCTCCCGTTCCTTCGGATTGACTGCGTTCGTGATGCTGAAGGGCGCGATGTCCCGTCGTTGCTTGTGCGTAGTCGTTCGCCGGAATCCCAACCCATTTCCCGACACGGGCGCTGCTGTGCCGAAAACAGCGTACCCGGGGAAAGCGGATCGTCGAGGTGACATTGCATTGAAGGATAAAATTCACTTTTCACAAAAACAACCAACTCTCCGTTCCGGATTCGAAACGAAAAGAAGAAGCCATAATCATTGCGTATGTTGGAATGCGATAAATCGCCATTTTCGCAACAATTAAAAATGAAATATATAGCTAAATTGAATAATTTCCTTCATAAAACATGTTATACTTCATGAAAGGGTTTGTCAATACGATATCTGCACACATTTTCAAACTACCGAGCGGGAGGGAACCGGCATATGATTTGGGAGAGATTGGAACGCGAGATGGGAAACCTGCCGAGGGCGCAGAAAAACGTGGTGAAGTATATGCTGGAAAACCCTTCGGAGGCCCTGTTTATGACCTCCCAACAGTTGGGGGCCAATTCCCAGACGAGCGAGGCCACGGTCATCCGGTTGGCGGTGGCGCTCGGTTTCAGCGGTTTCCCCGAGTTCAAGGAGGCGTTGCAGCGAACCGCGAAGGACCAGCTCTCCACCTTCGGCCGCCTGCAGGAACACCGCCTGCGGACGGAGGGCCGCAACCTCCTCTCCGGCGTCATCTCCGAGGAGCTGGCGATGGCCGCCAACTGCCTTCGGGATTCGGACGATACGGCGATTCGGGAACTGGCGCGGCACATCTGCTCCGCCGCGGCCATCTACCTCGTCGGGTTGCGCAGCGCGCGCAGCCTGGCGGTCTATATGCAGTTCTATCTCTCCTGGTTTTTTCCCAACGTCTACGTCCCCGAGAGCGATTATCTCGAAAGTTACCTCGTTTCCGCGCCGCAGAACGCCCTGCTCGTGGGTATCAGTTTCCCGCGCTATACGAAGCTGACGGTCGACGCGCTGCGCGCCGCCCGGGGGATGGGGCTGCATACGGCGGCGATCACGGATTCCGAGACGAGCCCCCTGGCCAGCGAGGCGGACGTCGTGATCAAGGCGCCCTGCAACCACGTGGCGCACATCGACTCCCTGATGATCCCGTTGGGAATGGTCAACGCCATCCTCATCGAGGTCACCGACCAGCTCGGCGGCAAGGCTCTCACCCGCCTGGAGGAGTTGGAGGCGGTCTGGGCGGACGGTTCGATCTACTGCTAGGATGTCCGCCATTGCCGATGCGGGCGAGCGGGGAACGCCGCCCATACGCATCCTGCCGGCGGAAAGAGGGGATTTGCCGGAGATCCTCGATTTGCAGCGGCTCGCGTACCGGAGCGAGGCGGAGCTGCTCGGCGATTTCGACATTCCCCCGCTGCGGCAGACGCTTGCGGAAGCGGCGTGCGAATGGGAGCGGGGAACGGTCCTCAAGGCCGTCGACGGCGGCAGGGCGATTGTCGGCTCCGTCCGTGCCTGCGTGCGGGACGGAACGGCATACGTCGGAAAGTTGATCGTGCGTCCGGACCTTCAGGGGCGGGGCATCGGTACCGGGCTTCTCGCCGAGGTGGAGCGCGCTTGCCCCTGCCGGAGGTATGAATTGTTCACCAGTACGAAGAGCCTGCGCAACATCAAACTCTATCGTCGTTGCGGGTACCGGGTTTTCCGGGAAGACGCCGCTTCCGGGGGGCTGTCCTTAATCTATCTGGAAAAATTGTCGTAAATCGTGTGTCGAGAGAAAAGACAGCCTCAGAATGCGACGTGATACCGCGTTGCGATCGATGGATTTAAGAATCGCAATATTGGGGGCTGTCTGCGAGCGGGTTTACAGGATTCATGAAAACCCTGTCACCCGCAACGCGGAATGAGGCGATCCAGGCGAAAACGGCGAGACGCATTCCCGGTTCGACGCCCGGGCGCGGATCGCGGTGGACGTGAACCACGCCCTCTCCCGATCGATAAGCTGGCTATTGCCGCCAGCGCTTGAGCGACGGAAAGAACTCCCGCATCATGGCGACGGCCTCTTCGCGCGAAACCTTGGGCTCCCGCTCGTCGACGTAGGCGGCGCAGTGTTCGATCATCTCCTTCATCGTCATCTCCTGCGCGAACGCGCCCTGCTCGTAGCAGTAGGCGCAGTACTCCGCGCATCGCGTCCCGTCCGCTTCCGTCCCGAATTCCTCCTCCGCCCGCATGGGCATCCCGCAGCTCTGGCAATGGATCTCTTCCCTTTCGATCGCTCCTCGTCGGGGTATGCGCCGAAATCCGTAAAACGGTGGGACGATGGCCCCGTATTTTTCTTCGCGCGGCATCGTACCACAACGCCTGACGATATGTTACAGTAATGTTTTCGGTTTCCAGAATGGGAGGGTGTCGTATGCGCATCGGATCCGGAGTATCCGCAGGTTTCGTCAACGTGTTGAACGGCATGGGGCAGGGCCTCTTCGCGTCCCTGATCATCGGGCTCATTCTCAAGCAGGCGGGCGCGTTCGCCGGGGTGGAGCTGTTGGTGCGCCTGGGGACGGCGGCCCAATTGATGATGGGGCCCGCCATCGCGGCCGCCGTCGCGCGCAGCCTCGACGCGCCGCCCCTGGCGGTGCTTTCGTCGCTCGTGGTCGGCGCGGTCGGTGCGGGCACCTTCGCG
>DAIRUD010000193.1:0-4661 GCA_036803565.1 Synergistaceae bacterium
CGATCCCCGGCGATGTTTTTGCCGGGGATCGGTTATGAAATACCGTCATGAACGGCGTTCCCTACGCGCAAATCGTTTTATGCCGATTCGCCTAAAAGATTGCCTCGATTCCCGCCTGTTTGCATATGGCATTGGCTGTAATCCGATCCAATGCGGCGCGCCGTTTGACGGGGACGCATTTTCCCGTATCGTTGCCGTAAATACTGTGGTTGCCGCCTTCTCTGCGCAAAAAGTAGCCGTTTTTTTCCAGGTGCCGGATCAAATCCCTGCGATTGACCGACATTGATCAAACCGCCGCTTTCGACGCTTCCTCGATCGTGATGGATTCGAAAAGTGTGTGTCCCTGCGGAATCGGCTTCCCGTCCTCTTCGTAAACCGCGATCATCTCGCGCGTCGCGTCCGCAAGCATGGCCCGGCATTCCTCGATCGAAGCGCCCTCCGAGACGATCTCCGGCCATTCCAGCAATTGCCCCGTGTACCCGGTTTCTGTTTTTGTGTAGCAAGCGGTGTATGCCGACATCGTTTTGCGCTCCTTTCGTCCGTCAACGTGCTTTGATCAAGCCGTTAAGGTTTATTATGCGGCCTCGAAGCGGTATCGCGCAAGGCGCGATCCGACATCATACACTCTTTCCCGATTCCCGATTTACGCCGCCGCCAAGTCCGGCTTGGGCGATTTGCCCTCGGGGGCGGGCTCCGTCGGGTTGTACGCCTTCACGTTCAACGCGCGGATGGCGTTCAAGATGGCGATGACCGAGACGCCGACGTCGGCGAAGATCGCCGCCCACATGGTGGCCAGGCCGAGGGCGCCGAGCACCAGCACGACGCCCTTGGTGCCGAGGGCGAAGACGATGTTCTGGCGCACGATGCGCAGCGTCTTGCGCGAGATCTTGACGGCGGTCGCCACTTTGGACGGCTCGTCGGTCATGATGACGACGTCCGCGGCCTCGATGGCGGCGTCCGAGCCCAGTCCGCCCATGGCCACGCCGATGTCGGCGCGGGCCAGCACGGGGGCGTCGTTGATGCCGTCGCCCACGAAGACCAGCTTGCCCCGGGCGCTCTTCTCGGCCATCAGTTCCTCCACGCGCTCCACCTTGTCGGCGGGCAGCAGTTCGGTATAGGCCCGGTCGAGGCCGAGCTGGCCCGCGACCTTGCGGCCCACGGCGTCCGCGTCGCCGGTGAGCATGACGGTGCGCTTGACGCCGACGGCCCGCAGGTCGTCGACGGCCTGCCGCGCGTCGCCCTTGACCTCGTCCTCGATGCGGATGTTGCCCGCATATACGCCGTCGACGGCGAGGTGGACGACGGTCTCGGCCGTGCCGGTCGGCGGGAAGGAGATCTGCTCCCGCTCCATCAGCCGGGCGTTGCCGGCCAGCACGTCCCTGCCGTCGATGCGCGCTTGCACGCCGAATCCGGGAATCTCCCGCACCGACTCGATTCGGGAGGGGTCGGCCGTTTTGCCGTAGGCTCGCTTGATGGACGCCGCGATGGGGTGCGTGGAGTAGTCCTCGGCGTAGGCCGCCAGCTCCAGCAACCGCTCCCCCTCCATGCCCCGGGGCTGTACGTCGCTGACGGCGAACGTGCCCTTGGTCAGCGTGCCGGTCTTGTCGAACACGACGACCTCCGCGTCGGCCAGGGCTTCGAGGTAGTTGCCGCCCTTGACCAGAATGCCGGAGCGCGACGCGCCGCCGATGCCGCCGAAGAAGCTGAGCGGCACGGAGATGACCAGGGCGCAGGGACAGGAGATGACGAGGAAGATCAGGGCGCGGGAGAGCCACATCGTGAACGCGTCGCCGGTCAGCAGCGGGGGGACGACCGCCAGCAGCACGGCCGCGATGACGACGGTGGGCGTGTAGTAGCGCGCGAACTTGGTGATGAAGTTCTCGCTGCGGCTCTTCTTGTTGGAGGCGTTCTCGACCAGGTCGAGGATCTTGGCCACGGTCGACTCGCCGAACGCCTTCTCCACGCGGACGGTCAATAGCCCCGTCTGGTTGATGCAGCCGCTGATGACGTTTTCGCCGACGCGGACGTCGCGCGGCGCGGATTCGCCGGTCAACGCCGAGGTGTCGACGGCGGAGAAGCCGTCGGTCACGACGCCGTCGAGGGGGATGCGCTCGCCCGGCTTGACGACGATGCTCTCGCCGATCTCGACCTCCTCCGGATCGACCTGCACCGGCACGCCGTCGCGGACGACGTTGGCGTAGTCGGGCCGGATGTCCATCAGTTCGGCGATGGAGCGGCGGGATTTGGAGACGGCGTGCGACTGGAAGAGCTCGCCCACCTGATAGAAGAGCATGACGGCGACGCCCTCCGGGTACTCGCCGATGGCGAACGCGCCGAGGGTGGCCACCGTCATCAGGAAATTCTCGTCGAACACCTGCCCGTGCAGGATGTTGCGCGCCGCCCGCAGGACGATGCCGCCGCCGACGACGAGGTAGGCGAGGAGGTACAGCGCCAGCCTGGGAGCCCCCTCCAGCGGAAGGAGCAGCGCCGCCCCGAATAACGCGGCGGCTGCCAGAATATACGCCAGTTGCTTTCTCTCTTTTTTCGACATGGTTTCATCCTCCTGCCAGCGGCGGTCGGTGATCTGCAATAAATAGAAATCGGTTTTCGCGGTCAGCCCCCTTCCTGAGGGCGGCGGGGCGTTCCGCCGTGCCAAGCCCCGGCCCCCTCGACGAGGGGGCTGTCGGCAGAGCCGACTGGGGGAGTGCTACCACGTGGCCAATCCTCATGAGCGATTGGGCTTATCGTTGGAATCAGGCCTCCACGACCACGTCCGGTTCGATCTTCTTGATGATCTTGACGGCCTCGCCGAGAATCGCGTCGAACCTGTCGTCGGCCGCCTCCAACTCCATCTTCTGGCGCATGAAGTTCACCGTGACCCCGGCGACGCCGTCCAGCTTGGCGATGGCGGCCTCCATCTTGGCGGCGCAGTTGGCGCAACCGAGCTCCTGCAGTTTGAACGTCTTCTTCATCTTCCACGTCTCCTTCGCAACGATTCATTATTACATTCAAACAATCGTTTTATTGTTTGTGCGATAACTATAGGACACTTCGACGGCGTTGTCAATAAGCCTTCGAGAACCGTTTTCATGAAGTGAGAAGGCCATGCGGCTGTCGCGGCAAGGCGCCGAGGGCCGGACGAGTGCGATGACAGGGAAGTTCCTTGGAATTTATGAAGAATACGGGATTATGCCGTTAAATTTTACGGACCGCTTCTTTAAGCTGTATCGGCAGATTCCGGTCCGCTCTGTTTATCTCCGGATCGATTCCATATAAAACGTCACACCGAGTTTGTTGAAGCAGGAACCGCGCAACGATTTTGCGAATTCGCACGATGCCGCGATCGTGTTTTGGCGTTCTCTCCCCATGTGCGTAGCGGGCGCGTTTCCTTCTCGGAAGGTCGCGTAGTATCGGCAGAAACCATATCGGAAAGAGGGCTGTGCAGATGAAAAACGCCTCCAGGTTCGTCCTTCCCGTCGTCCTCGTCGCTCTCCTCGCGGCCGGGATCTACTTTTTTCTGGGCTCGCGGGCAGACAGCGAGACGAACGAGGGCCTCGCCTCGGGCAACGGCAGGATCGAGGCGACGGAGATCGACATCTCCACCAAGCTCGCCGGGAGGATCGAGAAGATCCTCGTCGATGAGGGCGATTACGTGCAGGCCGGACAGCTGCTGGCGGTGATGCAGACGTCGAACCTCGAGGCGGAGCGGGAGGAGGCGCGCGCGCAGCTCCAGAAGGCGCTCACCGACGAGAAGAGCGCGCTGGCGCAGGTCAGCCTGCGCGAGAGCGACAAGAAGGTCGCCGAGGCGCTGGTGAAGGAGCGCCTGAGCGATCTCGACGCGGCGCAGCGCCGCTACAACCGCTCCAAGGCGCTGGTCGCCAAGCGGGCGGTGCCCGTCGAGGAGTTCGACAACGACGAGACGAGCTTCAGCGGGGCGAAGGCCGCGGTCGCCTCGGCGCGGGCGCAGGTGGCCGTCAACCAGGCGGCGATCGACGCGGCGAAGGCCGACGTCAACGGCAAGCGCGCCGACATCAAGGCCGCCGAGGCGCGCATCGCGCGCATCGAGACGGACATCGCGGACTGCTACCTGAAGGCGCCCCGGGGCGGCCGCATCCAGTACCGCATCGCCCAGCCGGGCGAGGTGCTCGGGGCGGGCGGCAAACTGCTCAACCTCGTCGACCTCACCGACGTCTACATGACCTTCTACCTGCCCGAGACGGCGGCGGGACGGGTGGCCCTGAGCGACGACGCCCGCATCGTCCTCGACGCGGCCCGGGACAACGTCGTCCCCGCGAAAATCTCCTTCGTGGCCAGCATCGCCCAGTTCACGCCCAAGACGGTGGAGACGCAGAACGAACGGGAGAAGCTGATGTTCCGCGTCAAGGCGCAGGTCGATCGGGAGTTCCTGGAAAAGCATATCGAATTCGTCAAGACCG
Organism: Synergistaceae bacterium; assembly: GCA_036803565.1. GTDB lineage: Bacteria > Synergistota > Synergistia > Synergistales > Synergistaceae > DAIRUD01. Next base: position 4,437 of record DAIRUD010000193.1, read on the forward strand.
GGCTGCCGGGAGTGGCCTGGGCCCGTATCGACCCGGCGGCCGCCTGGCCCGAGTCCCTCACGCCGAAGGAAAGCAGGTAATGGCCGACTCCTCCGGACGCCGCCCTCCGGTCGTCCACCTCGCCGACGTCAGCCTGCACTACGGCAAGACGCAGGCCATCGACCAGCTGACGCTGGACATCCCCGCCGATTGCATGGTGGGCTTCATCGGCCCCGACGGCGTGGG
>DAIRUD010000194.1:0-4655 GCA_036803565.1 Synergistaceae bacterium
CCTGGGCGTCGCAGAGGTCGCGCAGACCGTAGGCGTTTTTCGCCGTGCGCAGCGCGCCGACGGGCGGGACGACGCTGTTCGCGCCGGTGGCGACGAGCAGCGTGTCGTAGGCGACCGCGCCCGCCGTATCGGTCTCGACCCGTTTGTTCGCGGTGTCGATGCGGCCGACCGTTGTGCCCGGCATCCAGCGCACGCGGTACTTCTCGAAGAAGCTCGCGGGCGCGAAGTCGATGCTCTCCTCGCTGCGCTGGCCGCTCATGTAGTGGTGCAGCATGCAGCGGGAGTGTACGGCCCGGTCCTTGGAGATCATCACGATCTCGTCGTCGGGGCGCAGTCCGCGGATGGTCTCGGCCGCGGCGATTCCCGCCGCGCCGACGCCGATGATCACGTGTTTCATCACACCGTCGCCTCCTTCGGGGATATTTCCTCGACCGTGACGGCCCCGGTGGGGCAGGCTTTCACGCAGTTGGGGTCCTCGTCGTCCCGCAGGCAGAAGTCGCACTTGACCACCTTCGTCCGGGTCGCCGCGTCCGGCTTGGGGACGCCGTAGGGACAGTTCATGACGCACATGAAGCAGGCACCGCAGCGCTCCTCGTCGTACTGCACGTGGCCGGTCTCCGGGTCCTTGGCGAGCGCGCCGCTCATGCAGGAGGCCACGCAGTCCGGGTCGTCGCAGTGGCGGCAGAAGAGGGGGCGGTAGCCGCCATGTTTGTCGTTGCGGATGAAATTCCGCGTCTCGTTGGCCGGATCGGTCAGATCCAGCGTGTAGACGTCGCCCTCATCCCCGCGGTGCGCCTGCATACAGGCGATGCTGCAACTCAGGCAGCCGTCGCACTTTTCGGGGTCGATCAGGATGCGTTTCATGGGGCTCCCTCCCTTCTAGATGCCGAGTGCGGCACGCTTTTCTTCGACGATTCCCTCCAGGATATCGGCGGACGCCTTGGCGTCGGGGTTGATGATCACCTGTCCGCCGGTGAGCGCCTTCATGTCCTCGGTGAGCACCTTGACCGCGACCGGGCTGCCGGTGACGAAGGGCGGCAGGCCGAGGTGCAGCGGCAGGCCCAGGGCCAAACCGAAGGCGCCGTCGGCCAGCGCCTGCTCCTCCAGCCACTGCGCGGCGGAGAGCACCAGCGGCAGCTGCGGCAGGTCGATGTTGAGGGCCTCGGCCAGCTCCGTGGCCACGATCTCCAGCCGTCCGATGGCCAGGCAGGGGCCGAAGTTGAGCACCGGCGGGATGCCCAGGGTCTTGCAGACCTCCTTGAGGCCGGGGCCCGCCAGCTCCGCCGCCTCGGGGTTCATCAGGCCGCAGTTCTCGATGCCGCCGGAGGAACAGCCCGCCGTCAGCACGATGATGTCGCGCGCGATCAGCTCCTTGGTCAGCTCGACGGTCAGCACGTCGTGGCCGCCCGCCGTCAGGTTGGAGCAGCCGACGACGCCGGCGACGCCCTTGATCTTGCCGGCGACGATCAGGTCGATGAGGGGTTGCCAGCTGCCGCCCAGGAATTTTTTCAGCGAGACCTCGGAGACGCCGGTGAGGGCGTTGTCGAAGCCGTGGTCGGGCATCAGCTTCATCTCGACCTTGCCGCGGCGGTTCTTGTAGGCGGCGACGATCTTCTCGATGATGGCGGCGGAGATGGCCTCGCGGTCCTCGTAGCGGAACTCCATCAGGTCGGCGTTGGCCTTCTTGGCGACGCTGTCGATGCAGACCTGCTGGATCATCAGCTCGTCGCAGATGGGCTCGATGCCGGGCAGGGTGCAGTTGAACTCGCTCAGCACGGCGTCGATCGCGCCGGTGGCGAGGATGGCCTCGCTGGTGTAGTTGTTGCCCGCGTGTCCGTCGAAGATCTCCGTGTAGTGCGCGCCGCGCAGCTGGAGATCCTGGCCGACGCAGGTGCAGCCGACCAGCTTGAAGCCCTTGGCGCCCGCGGCTTGGGCCAGGGCGACGACGTCGGGGTCGGTGAGGCGGTTTTGCAGGTGGACGAACATGGAGTGCTGGTGGCCGGTGATCATGATGTTGATGTACGCCGGGTCGATGACGCGCAGGCCGACGGGGGCGGGGCGCAGCTCCGGTTCGCCGAGCAGGACGTCGTTGAGCAGGTTGGTCAGCGTCAGGCCGTAGAGGCCGGTGGAGATGCCCAGCCGCAGGCAGGAGAGCAGCATGTCGACGGGGTCGGAGTTGAGATTGGTCGAGCACTTGACGACGCCGTGGAAGACCTCGCCCTTGGCGCCGCCGGGGAGGATGCCCAGCTCCTGCCACTTCTTGAAGCGCGGGGCGTAGGCCAGCTTCTCGACGAGCCGCATCTTCTCGTACTCGGGACGGTGCAGGTCGGCCAGGACGGCGTCGGCGACGGCGATCGCCTTCTCGTAGGCGTCCGCACCGGAGACGCCGAGCGTCTCGCAGAGGCGGTCGAGGGAGCCGAGCCCGCGCAGCTCGCCCTTGGCCTCGGCCGTCTTCTTCAGGTTCAGCGCCGTGTTCTCGACGATGTGGATGTAGCAGCCGGAGCCCGCCGCCACGGCGCGCAGGAAGTTGCGGACGACGATGGTGTCCGCCGTCGCGCCGCAGATGCCCTTGGGGGCCTTGGGCGTGATGCGGCAGGGGCCGTTGGCGCAGAGGCGGCAGCAGACGCCCTGCAGGCCGAAGCCGCACTTCGTCGACTGGCCCTCGACGCGGTGGTGCGACGTCTCCATCGGCAGATCGGCGATGAAGTCGTGCAGGGGGACGTCCGCGCTCAAACATGTGGTGCAGCTGAATCTTTCATTCATGATCCGATTCCCTCCCAAAGATATTTGATCATTTTAATCCAATTTAGAACGAGGCTCGCGCGCCCTCGGTATCTGTCTTTGCACGGCACGGTGTGATTCTAGATTCTATGGGGCGATACCCTAGAGTACATCCGCCAGACGCCGCGTCTTCATCTGCTCGATGAACTGGTTCTGCATGACGGAGAGCTCTTTGTGCACCGCGCAGCGGCGTCCCTTTTCGTTGTTGGGACAGCGATACTCCTCCTGCATGCACTCGTTGAAGTAGAGCGGCCCCTCGATCGCCGCGTAGACGTCGTAGAGGCTGACCTCGGAGAGATCGACGCTCAGTTCGTAGCCCCCCTGCACGCCGCGGTAGGGCGTGACCAGGGAGGCCTTCTCCAGTTTCTTCAGGATCTTGTACGCATAGGGCTGCGGGATGTGCTCCATCTCGCAGATCTGCCCGACCGTGTTGCGTTCGCCGGGGGAGAGCGCCCGCAGAACCCGCAGCGCGTAGTCGTATTCTCTGGTGATCAGCATGTCGCGTTCCTTTTTCCCAGGGTTTTCATGTGCGTAGTATACACATACTTGATAATTTACGTCAAGATTGAATCCGCAAATTCTCGTAACTTGCAGCATGTGCGGAATTTACCCGACATGTGCGCGTTCTTGTAAGAAAACACTGGATGAAAGCGCGAAAAAGAGTTAGGATTGCGCGGAGTGGGTGTATCCGTCGCCCGCGCTCGGCATACGCATAAAGGAGTCGTGTCGATATGGATACATGTCTGTCGAACAATGACGCGCTGGAACGCTTCGAAACCATCTGGAACTACGTGGAGTGCGGCATCGCCATCGTGGACGCCGAGACGCGCGAGGTGCTGGACATCAATCCGGTCGCCGCGCGCATGTTCGGCGCGGACAAGGCGGAGATCGTCGGCAAGCGGTGCCACAAGTTCATCTGCCCCGCCGACGAGTGCTCCTGCCCGATCATGGACAGGGGGCAGGTCGTCGACCGCTCCGAGCGCGTGTTCGTGCGGGCGGACGGCACGACGCTGCCGATCGTCAAGTCGGTGGCGAAGGTCCAGTACAAAGGCCGCCTCGCGCTGCTCGAGAGCTTCACGGACATATCCAAGCTGAAGGAGGCGGAGGAGCGCCTGCGCGTCTTCGAGGTGGAGGAGCGCGCCAGCCGGGCCAAGAGCGATTTTCTCTCGCGCATGAGCCACGAGATGCGCACGCCGATGAACGCCATTATCGGCATGACGCGCATCGCGGACAAGACGGAGGACGTCGGCAAGCTGAAATACTGCATCTCCATGATCAAGGAGTCGGCGTCGCACCTGCTGGCGCTGATCAACGACGTGCTCGACATGTCCAAGATCGAGGCCGGAAAGTTCGACCTGGAGAAGAAGCCGTTCAACCTGGAGCGGATGCTGGCGCGGATTTCGCGCTTCGTCGTGGAGAAGAACGACGAGAAGAGCGTCCGCTTCGACGTGCGGATCGACGTGGATATGCGCGCGTGCTTCGTCGGCGACGAGCTGCGCCTGTCGCAGGTGCTCACCAACCTCCTGTCCAACGCGGTGAAGTTCACGCCCGACGGCGGCGAGATCCGCCTCTCCGTGGAGACGGTCGACGCGGACCGGGGGGGCGCGCACCTGCGCTTCGTCGTCGCCGACACCGGCATCGGCATGACCGAGGAGCAGCTGGGCAAGCTCTTCCACGCCTTCTCCCAGGCCGACGAGAGCATCTCGCGCCGCTTCGGCGGCACGGGCCTGGGGCTGGCGATCTCCAAGAGCATCGTCGACAAGATGGAGGGGAGCATCGGGGTGCGCTCGGCGCCGGGCGACGGGTCGACGTTTACCGTGGACGTCCGCCTGCCGCAGGCGTCGGCCGACCCCCTGCCCAACCCGTACGGCCGC
>DAIRUD010000195.1:0-4635 GCA_036803565.1 Synergistaceae bacterium
CTCGTCCAAAGGCGAGCGGGGCTGGGGCAAGCAGACCAAGACCGCTATCGCTGCGCGGGGGCGCTGAGCGCCTTTTTAGCCGACGTGCGGCACGAGGAGGGTGTGGACGAGCGGGCGCTCTACGAGACGCTGGCCGAATACTACCTCACGCGCGACGACTACCGCGGCGCTTATTACGCGCTCAAGGGCAAGGGGGGCGCGAAGCGGGCGGCGCAGGCCATGCGCGCCCGCGAGGCGGACCGCCGCACCTCGGTGGCGGAGCACGCTGAGCGGACGGGCGCGTTTGTCGCCGACGAGCTGTCCGAGAAAGCGATGACGGAGTACCCCTTCTTCCGCGTCAACGCCGCCTGGCACGCCTACCTGACGGGGGACGCGCGCGGCCTGCTGCGCCACCTGGACGAGCTGTACGCCGCCCTGCCGCGCATCGCCGTGGACTACGGCGAGCTGCTGGGGATGGCACTCCTGGTGTGCAGCCTCGACCATCGCCGGCCGATGACGGGCGTGCTGCAAACCATCGCTCCTTTTGCGGCGGGCGCAACGGACAAGAACGACGTCCTCATCAGCTCCAGCACGCAAAACCAGCCCTTTCTGCACCGCAGCGCCCGGGATTTCTCACAGGCTTCGATAGACGCGGCGGAGCTGGCGGCCTTCCGCGCCGTCTACGGGGCTTTTCTGGGCAGCGACTATCCGCTCGCCGAGGCCGAGCTGCTCGGCGGCCTTCACCTCGAACGGAACGAGGCGGAGGCGGCACTGCGATGCGCCGACGAGGCCTGCGGCCCCCTCTTCGAAAATTCCTCGCGCCTCGCCGAATTCGGCTACTCGGCCCTGATGCTGCGGGCGGCGGCGCTCGACGCGCTGGAGCGAGCCGATGAGGCGGACGCCTGTCTGGACGACCTGCTGCGCTTCCTCGTGGAGGGGGACGCGCTCTTTCTCTCCACCGGCTTCGACGCCTACCGGGCGCGGCGGCGCATGTGGGACGGCGACCGCGAAGCGGCCGAGGCGTGGCTGGAGAAGCAGGAGGCGGATCTGGCGAAACATCGGGACAGCCTGCCCCTCTTCGGAATCTACGGATACCTGACGACGGTGCGAGCGATGATCGCGGCCGGCGAGGCGGGCCGCGCGCGGGATTTCGCCGAGCACGTCCTGGTCCTGGCGTCGAGCTTCGCCCGCCCGCTGGACGAGGCGGAGGCCAAAGTGTTGGTCTCCATTCTGGAGTGGTACCGGGGGGCGCCGCAGGTCGCGCTGCGCTACCTGAAGGAGGCGCTGCTCCTGACACAGCCCTATCGCTTTATCCGCGTCTTCGCGGACGAGGGCGCGGCTCTGCTGCCACCGCTGCGCAAATTGCTTCTGCGGGTGGAGAAGCAGCGCGAGGGGGAGCGCCTCGACCCCGTCTACCTGCGGGAGGTCCGCTACGCGGCGACGGAGCGCGCGAAGCACCGGCCGGGGCTCTTGGTGGCGAAGGAGGATCGCCGCGTCAAATTGACGAAGCGGCAGAAAATGGTGCTCTCGGGCCTGGCAAAGGGACACAGCCAAGAGGACATCGCGCAATCGTCGGGGCTCTCGTACAACACGATCAAAACGCACTGCGCCGCCGCCTACAGGCGGCTGGACGCCAAGAGCGCCGCCGAAGCCGTGGACAGAGCCAAACGGATGGGCCTGCTGGAGAATCTCTGACCGCGAAGACGAACTCCGAATCGGTGGAACAGTACTCTGTCACCGCCCCCGTCCAACGCTGCGCTGGTTCCGCAGGCTCATGCTATCCTCGACGCGCGCAATTCGCCCACCTCGGTATGTAATCGTCACATCCCGCCCGATGATCCGTTCCATCTGCTCGCGTTCTTCGCCGTCAACACTATGCTGAATCACGTGATTCTCGCTGATCATCTGCAATGTGTGCACGTGCTCGCCAGATGAAACCACGCCGATAATGATGCCGGAGTAGGTTCTGCCGTCCTGCGCGTCGGTCATGATAATCATCCCCTGCGGGATATACCTTCTCGCAACCTCCATAGCCTTCTGTCTGAGGGTTTTCGAGATCTCGGCCATCCGTTGCATCCGTTCCTCCGGCGTCTCGGTCGCCGCCGCCATCTCCCGCAGCTCCGGATTAACGATGCGGATGCCGTTCTTCGCGGCGATCTCCGCACACCGCCGCTTATATTCGTCACTGCCGCTGAGCTCCACACCGCCCCACTTCTCCTGCGCAAGCTGAAGCGCGGCGAGGAGCGATTCGTCGTCATGCCGATACACGCGAATCCTCTGGCCCACGTCGACAAACGACGCTTGGTTGTCATCGCCGCTGTAGAACTTTACGCCGTTGGCAGTTGGCTGCACGCGGAAACCGAGGATGCCCATCTGCTCCTGTTCGTTCTGCCCGTGTGCATCGTGAGGCGCATGTAGTTCGAGCTGCTTTTTATTCCTACGGTGCCGCCACGAATCGGCCTCGTCGGAAAGCCCCCTACTGTGCAACCAGCTCTCGTACGACGCGAGGTCGGAGGACGTTTGCCGCAGCTGCTCTCGTTGCGCCTTGTGCTCTTTTTTCAGAAGGGCCGTTTCGGCGGCGTGCCGTGCCGCCAGAAGCGAGCTCTGGCGGTCGATGTACGGTTTTTTGAAGCCTTTGCCGCGAACCGCGCGCCAGAACGCCGCCCGCTCCGCCCGATGGCGCTCTTTTAGCGCCTGCCGCTCGCTTTTGTGTGTCGTTTTCAGCTCTTGGCGAATCTGTTTCTTGTTCCCGTAATGCTCGTTACGGGCGGCAATGTACGAACGCCACTGCTTGTTGTCGCTTGCTTCGTCGAGCGGCTTGGGGGAGGTCATTTCTTGTACGCGCTCGACGTTCGACTTCATGTTCTCCTGCGGAGGCTGGTATGCACCGAGCCGCTTTTCAAGATTTTTTAACGTAAGGTTGCGCGAGACGGCGCTGGCCTTCATCGTCACTTCGCCAATCTGAATCACTGCACCGGAACCCTTCTTGCGATACGCCAGGCCGTTGTTGTGCATCAGGGCGTGAAGCTCGTCCCATGAGGAGACGCTCTTCGCGGCATCCTTCAGCACCATCTGCGCCTTCCTGACGGCGGACTGCTCGCCGGTCTGGTTCTCGGCGTCCTGCACCCGCTGGGGGATTTTTGCCTCTGCTTCACGTGGCTTCTGCACGACTTCGCCCAACTCGTTGACCTCGCTCCAGGTATTTTCCTCCACCTGCCAGCCCTGCGCGGCCTCGATGCGCCGAGCGGCATGCTCCATCGCGCGCCTCGTCCAACCGCCCGCCGGGGTAATCGCCCTGTGCGTATCGGGGTCGATGCGGTTGACGCAGATGTGCAGATGCAGGTTGTCCGTGTTCTGGTGCAGCGAGTAGAGCGTTTGACAAGATGAGAGGTTCAATTCGTCCAGGGTGATCTGTACGGCTTGAAGTACCTGTTCTCTCGTCGGGGTTTCGTTCTCCCGCCAGCTCAGGAGCAGGTGCATGACGGGGTCCTTGCAGCGTTTGTTCTGAAACGCCAGGGACTCCATCTCCAGGGTCGCCGTCTCCACGGAGGCGAGGTTGAGGCAGTCGGAGTAGGCGATTTTTTCGCCATCCTCCGACTGTCTCTTTCCCTTCCCCGTGATGTAGTCGCCCAGCGTCTTAAACGAACTGCGCTCTTTGGTGTTGGCGATGTGCTTGCCGATCACGCCGCCGCCTCCTCCAGACGACTTCTAATTGTCACCAGAATGGCCTTGATCTCGTCCAGAATCTCCGCGGTCTTTCCGCTGTACGCTCCACCGCTTTCCGTATGAACCATCTTGAGTAGTCCACCGAGTTTCGACAGCAGACTGATTGCCTGGGCGTCGATCCGTGCGTATTTGGGTATGCGCAGATGGCCATGGATGGTCTTTGCCCGAATGTACCCGGACAGAGTGACGCCGATCCTCTCCGCCTCGGCCCGAACCTTTTCGTACTCGGGCGCGGCGAAGCGTACGCCGATGTGATGATCTCGCCGCGACTCCGGCGCATGTTTCGGTCTTGGCATGAGAATCAAGGGCTCCTTTCTCCCAGTACTGCGCTCTATGTTTTTGCACTCGATTCATCGCCCCACAGGCCGGGCATTGAATGAGAAGCGAAGCGCCGAGTGATGCCGGGGAAGTTGTTGCGCCCAAACCCGCAGGGGTTTGTGTGCAACAACTTCCGGCCTGTCAAAGATTAGCAACCCATTTTTTGGATGTGCGCTTTTCGCGGCCTTTTGACACACTTCGGCAAACCTTTTCAATCGGGTTGCCGGTGCCTGTCGGTGAAAAAATCCCCAGCCGCCGGTGCCGTTGTCGTCGCATTGTCAGAAACGGGCGCGGCGGATTGCGATGCCGGTGCCGAGGCTTGTGGAGATGTTTCCGCCGCCTTCATGGCACCGGTGCGCTGGGGTTTCCTGCCCTTCGCCCGCAGGTTCCGCTCGTGCGTGCAGTGGTATTTCAACTGCCTGGCGGTGATCTTTACGCCGCACCGCTCGGTGAAGATGGCGGCGATGTCGGCGAACGAGTAGCCCCTTTTCAGTGCACCGGTGATCTCCGCCGCGTACTCCTTCGTACGGAATATCTCCGGCAGGGTGACCGGCGCATCGGGATCCTTCTCCCGCGTCGGAAGCCTGGATAGCTGGGACATCACGTCGGCCA
>DAIRUD010000196.1:0-4634 GCA_036803565.1 Synergistaceae bacterium
TATACGCCAAAATGCGCCCGCCGTCTGGCGTGCGCATGCCGTTCAGATCGTTTTTCTGCCATGGGTGGAGTGGTTCTGCGCGGTTCGCCGCGTCAAGCTGCGGCGAGCGGATCGCTCGAAGTTCCGTCGGGATGCCGACCCTGTTTCCTCCCAATTTGGTCCCACCTCCCGGCGCCCGGAATGCAATCGCGATCAGTGTACAGATTTTTGAGGCTGAATGCAAGAGGAACGGGCGGTATCAAGACGATTCCCCCAAGCGGCGGCGATACCCGGCGCAGTGCGGCTGGAGCACGGCGAATCTTGCGCGGCCGAAGGGGAACGATAGGAATGGAGTGTATGTGGGTACGGACGTTTCGCGAACGGTTTTTTCCCAGGAAAAAGGGCCGCTCGTTCTCACGATGCGGCCCTTCGGGGTTACCGGATAAAGTTTGTAAAAACCCGCTTCTCTCGGTCGGGCGGCGGGATCGTCTCCTTGCCCGCGGCGATGATTTTCATCAGCCAGGCCATGGTGCGCGCGTTTCGCCGGATGGTCTGCATCCCCTCCCCGTCCTGCCCTACTTCGTCCTTCGCGTTTCCATATCCGACCGTCCAGTATTGGCTCGGCGGGGTGACGGTCTCCGCGAGATTGAAGTAGTTCATCAGCTGGTGGACGGTGTCCACGCCGCCCGCGCGCCGTACCGCCGTGACGGCCGTGCCGACCTTGTAGCGGAAGTAGCGCGAGCTGGAGAAGAACGCCCGGTCGAGAAAGCTCTTCATCGTCCCGGCGATCCCGGCGTAGTACGTCGGCGCGCCGAGGACGATGCCGTCCGCCTCCCGCATCTTTCCCGCCGTCTCGTTCACCGGGTCGTCGGTGAAGACGCAGGTGTTTCCCTCGGATTTCATGCAGTGACCGCAGCCGATGCAGCCGCGAATCTTCTGGCCGCCGACTTCGACCGTCTCCACGGAAAAGCCTTCCCCCTCCAGAACCTCCGCCATCGCGCGAAGCAGCGTGGCGGTGTTGCCGTCCTTCCGGGGGCTCCCATTGATGGCGATGACTTTCATACGATCATCCTCCCTGTGTCGCCCGCGTGTCGCGCGGTCGTCCCGGCCGCGCGCCGGGCTTTCTCCGTCTCATGACGTCTATTTGCATATGAATCGCGGCCTCGCGATATTGCCCGCTTTGCGGATCTTGCGGTCATCGCTCTTCGTATGAGTTCAGAGTTTCTTTCCGAGGGCTTCCGCCTGCGCCAGCCAGTCCCCCTTGGCGGCGATCTCTCCGGCGGGGTAGACGTCGGTCGCGAGCACCATGCCCGGGATTGTCCATCCGCAATAGCCGCACGCCAGCTCGAAGGACTTGCGGAGCCCGTCGAAGCAGGATGCGTCGGTGTCGCCGGCGGTCGCCAGGAGTATGGCGCGGCGGCCCTTGACGTCGACCTTGGAGTTCTCGCTGAAATAGGGCAGAAGCCGGTCCCACACCGGTTTGATCTGGGCGGACCAGGAGTAGAAGTAGAGCGGCGACGCGAAGATCATCACGTCGGCGTCGTCGATCGCGGCGTACACGTCCTTCATGTCGTCGTTCAGGAAACAGTGCGAGCCGTTGCTCCAGCAGCGGCGACAGTCGATGCAGCCCCCGATCTTCAGTCCGTGCATGCGCACGGTCTGGCTCCTGTACCCCGCGCTCTCCGCGCCCCTCAGCAATGCCGCGGCCAGCCTCTCGCTGTTGCCGTCCTTTCTGGGGCTCCCCAGAATGGCAGTGATTTTCCCAGCCATACACCTCATCCTCTCTTCTCGATGGTACGTATTCGTGCGAATATTCGGATGACAGCATATTACTGTGTCATGCATACAATGTAAAGCGCCCTGTCCGGATCCGCCCATTCTATGGAGAAAGCGGGACCGATTATCCCCCCGCGGGCATCTGCGGGTAGAGGCGCAATGTGCGGCGGAGGGTTTTCGATCGCCTGCCGACCCGCAGCAGCTTCATCTTTGTGCGCGTTCCCTTTGGCGGCGATGACTTCTCCGCATTGTAGCATTATCGCGGGATTTTTCCTGCGGAGAGTCGGGCATGCATCTTTGTGGCGGGTCTTGCGGTTTTTGTGCGAAAATGTTAGGCTTCCGTTGACTTGATCCGATAAATTTGAATGTAAAGGTACTACCAACGGGGTATCTTTGTAATGGCTTGCGAAAGATACGCCGTTTCGGGCACGCATCCGGGCGTCGTCGCTGGCCCTGGGTGTTCGCCGACCGTCCGAAAGCGAGGGGGAATGCGCGCGGGATCGTGGAATTTGCGAAGCGTTTGGAGCGTGGGCGATTGAGATCTTGTGAGGAGGGAGTGTCGCTTATGATGAAATTGCACAGAACCAGAACGTTTGCGCCTTTCCTGTTTTTGCTGCTCGTTTTTTCGCTTTTCGTCTGCCCGGCTGCGCGTCTCGACGCGGCCGCCTATCCGCCCCGTCCGGCGGGCGCCAACGGCATCGCCGTCTCGACGCATCCGCTTGCGGACGAAGTGGGCATGAAAATCCTCAATGCCGGCGGCAATGCCGTGGACGCGGCGGTCGCCGTCGGCTACGCGCTGTCCGTCGTCTACCCCAGCGCGGGCAACCTCGGCGGCGGCGGTTTTGCCGTCATGTACGTCAACGGGGAGGCCGTGACCCTCGATTTTCGTGAAAAGGCACCGGCGGCCGCCTTCCGCGATATGTACCTCGACGCGGACGGCAACGTGCTCCCGAGCGACAACATCACGTCCAGCCTGCTCGGTTATCGGGCGGCCGGCGTTCCGGGGACCGTCCTCGGCCTGAACACGATGCTGGAAAAGTACGGGACGAAATCCCTCGGCGAGGTCCTCGCGCCGTCGATCGAGCTTGCGCAGAACGGGTTTCGCCTCCGCGCGCGCGACGCCCGCTCCATGGCGAACAGCAAGGCTAGCTTCGAGCTGTTCGAGTCCTCGCGCAAGTATTTCCTGAAACCGGACGGCAGCGCCTATGGCGCGGGCGAACTCTTCGTGCAGAAGGACCTGGCCGAGACCCTGAAGCGCATCTCGCAGAACGGCTCGGACGGTTTCTACAAGGGCACGACGGCCCAGCTCATCGCCGACGACATGGCGAAGAACGGCGGACTGATCACCATGCAGGACCTGGCGGATTACCATGTTGTGTGGCGCAACCCCGCGAAGGGCACCTACCGCGGCTATGACATCCTCTCCATGGCGCCGCCGAGCTCGGGCGGCACACACATCGTGCAGATCCTCAACATCATGGAGAACGCCGACGTCGCCGAAATGGGCTTCGGTTCCGCCGCGACCATCCACCTGATGGCGGAGGCCATGCGCTATGCGTTCGCCGATCGCTCCGAGTACATGGGCGACCCGGATTATGTCGACGTCCCGGTGGATAAGCTGGTGGCCAAGGATTATGCGAAGACGATCTACGATCAGATCGTCGCCTACGGCGACCAGGCGCGTCCCAGCAGCGAGGTCAAGCCGGGCCTCGGCCCGATGGCCTCCGGCGGGACGAACACGACGCATTACTCCGTCGTCGACCGCTTCGGCAACGCCGTGTCGATCACCTACACGATCAACGGCGGTTACGGCGCCAAGGCGGCCGTTATGGGCGCGGGCTTCCTCCTCAACAACGAGATGGACGACTTCGCCGCGAAACCGGGCGAGCCCAACATGTACGGCCTCATCCAGGGCGAGGCCAACGCCATCGCTCCCGGCAAGCGCCCGCTGAGCTCCATGTCGCCCTCCATCGTCCTGAAGGGCGGCAAGGTTTACCTGGTGACGGGCAGCCCGGGCGGCTCGCGCATCATCACCACGACACTGCAGACCATCGTCAACGTCATCGACCACGGCATGAACGTCAGCCAGGCGGTGGCGGCGCCGCGCATCCACATGCAGTGGTACCCGGACCAGCTGGATATGGAGGCGTCTCCGTCGGGCAACTTCTCGAAGGATACGCTGAAGCTGCTGGAGGGCATGGGGTATAAGATTACCAACCACGTGCTGCCGGGCGACGTCGATGCCATCATGATCGACCACGAGACGGGCGCGATCTACGGCGCGCACGACCCGCGCACCTACGAGTGGCCCGAGACGATCGGCGGAGAAACCCCGAACCCGAACCCCGATCCGGAGCCCGAACCCGAACCGGAGCCGACGGAGATCGGCCATGGCAGCGGCGGTTGCAGCGGTAGCGCGGTCGGGCTGTTGGCGGTCGCATGCGTCGGTTGCGGCGTTGCGGTTCTGCGCAGGAAGCGCGGCTAGAGCGATCCTCGAGCGGCTGGCTTTCCTGGGGATTTAACAGGGGCCGAGCCTCATGTCGCGCGAATGCTCTCGGGTAACGATTTCCCGGTGGAATATCGCGGGATGCGGAAGCGGCACGGGATATCCGTGCCGCTTCCTTTCTCTATTCTTGCATTTTGCGACAGTTTGTTTTATCATTTGCGCATAAACAAATATCGCTCTCCGAGCCAAATCGCCTAAAGGGGACGCTCTATGGCGACTGGCCGATAGGGTACGGCGGGAAACGGCCGTACCTCCCACTAGGAAAGGGGAGGTCGCATGTTGCGCATAACGCCTTGCCGCCCTCCGAAGTGGGGCGGTTTTTGTTTTGCTCCGCGAGCCCCCGTTCCGGCCCATCCTCCCAAATGGGCGCGGG
>DAIRUD010000197.1:0-4612 GCA_036803565.1 Synergistaceae bacterium
ACGACGGCCGCGGCGGCCGTCTGCAACATCGCCGCGCGGACGCAGCTCGCGGGGAAAAAGGTGCTGGTCGTGTCCGGGACCGGCCCCGTCGGCCAACGGGCGGCGGGCTTGTTGCTCGGCCTCGGTGCGGTCGTGACCATCACCTCGCGCAGCATCGAAAAAGCACGGACGGCGGCGGACGAGATCGCGAAGCGGTTCGGCACGCAACCCGCCGGCGCGGTGATGCGCGGGGACGATGATCTGCCGCCGCTTCTCGACGGCGCCACGGCCGTGCTCTGCTGCGGCGCGGCGGGCGTGCGCCTGCTGCCGGAATCTCTCTGGAAAGGACATCCGACGTTGCGCGTCCTGGCGGACGTCAACGCGGTCCCCCCATTGGGGATCGAGGGGACGGAGACGCACTGGCGGGGCGAGGAAGTGGACGGCAAGGCGGTCTTCGGCGCGATCGGCATCGGCGCCCTCAAGATGAACGTCCATCGTCGGGCCGTTGCCAAGCTGTTCGAGGAAAAGGGCATCCTGCTCGACACCGAGGGGATCTACGAGATCGCCGCGGCGATGCGTTGAGCGGAAGATGAGGGTGCTCGTCGTCGGCGCCAGCTGCCGCGCCGTCGCACAATCCGCGGCGCGCGCCGGTCACGCGGTGTGTGCGCTCGACGCTTTCGGCGACGCCGACCTGCTGGAGGTCGCGGCGTGGCATCCGCGCCATAAGGGCGAACCGCTGGCGGCGATTCCGCTCTGCCGCGATGCGGATGTCGCCGTCTTCGCCTCCGGCGTCGAGAACCGGCCGGAGGTCGTCGAGGAACTCCGGGCGATGGGCGTCCGGCCGCTCGCGCCTTCGCCGCAAACGCTGCGCGCCTGTCGGGATGTCGAAACCCTGATGCGCGTATGCGCCGAAAACGACATCCCCTTTCCGTGCACGCGCCGCGATGCGCCCTCCCCCACGGACGGCCCCTATCTCGTGAAAAAAAAGCGGGGCGGCGCGGGGATCGGCGTCCGCGATTGGGACGGCAGCGCGACGGCCGACGCGGATGCGTATTATCAGGAAAAAATCGGCGGGACGCCCTTTTCCGCGGCTTTCCTCGCCGACGGCACGCGGGCGGTCGTCGCGGGGATCAGCCGCCAGTTCGCTGGAGAGGCATTTCTGGGTGCCGGGGGGTATGCGTGGTGCGGAAACCTGATGCCCTACCCCGTTCCCCTGGGCAAGCGCGATGCGTTCGCGGCGGAGATCCGCCGCATCGCCGACGCCCTGACGGGGGCTTTCGGACTGCTCGGCGCGAACAGCGCGGATTTCGTCCAGCGGAATGATACAATCTATCTGTTGGAGATCAACCCGCGCATCAGCGCCTCCTTCGAGCTCGTCGAAACCATGAGCGGACAAAACGCCTTCACGCTTCACGCGGACGCCTGCGACGGCAGGCTTCCGGCGGAGGGAAAAGGGTTGTTGGATCCGCCGTACCGGGCCAAGGGGATCGTCTATGCGCCGCGCGAGCTGACGGCCCCCGACACGCGCGGATGGGCGGCACGCGGACGGCGCGACATTCCCCTGCCGGACGCGCCGCTTCCGGAGGGCGCGCCGTTGTGCACCGTCATCACGCCGCCTTTCGGGACGGAATCCGAAGCGATCGCCTACCTGGCGGCCGAGGCACACAAGATATGGGGAGAGTGCGGCATGTGAGCTATCTTCTGATTTCCGGGCGCACCATCGATCAGGCAACCGGCATGCACGTGGGAAAACTGAGCGAAACCTACCGCAAGGCCGTCTCGATGATCGAGATGAACGCCGCCGATATGGAGCGGGAAGGGCTGGCCGACGGCGACGCGGTCCGGGTTTCGTCGCCGTCGGGCGCGCAGGAGGGCTGGGCCAGGAAGGCGGACCTCCCGGCGGGTATGGTGTTCATCCCCATGGGCCCCGTCGCCAACGCGATCTCCGGCTCCGACACGGAGGGAACGGGGATGCCGCTCTTCAAAGGTTTTTCCGTGGAAATAGAGAAAATCGAGGGACGCCAGGATGGAGACAATGCCTGAGACCATCGCCGCCGCGGCGGAGCGGGCCGGCGAGAACCGGCTGCGGACGGAGAACAACGTGGTATGCACGTTCTGCGGTTGCCTCTGCGACGACATATCGGTGGACGTGGAGGACTGCGCACCGCCGAAGATCGTGAAAGTACGCGGCGCCTGCTCCAACGGCCGCACGATGTTCGACAATTACCACACCGGTCCCGCCCTGCCGCGCCTGCGCGGCGAGCGGGTTTCCTGGAAGGAGGCCGTAGCCGCCGCCGGGGATATCCTGCGCAACGCGAAGGCCCCGCTGATCTACGGTTTCAGCTCCTCCAGCAGCGAGGCGCAACGAATCGCCGTGCACCTCGGCGACATCCTCGGCGCGACCATGGACACGACCTCGTCGGTCTGCCACGGCCCCACCGGCCTGGCGATGCAGGCGGTGGGGGAATCGAGCTGCACGCTCGGCGAGGTCCGCAACCGCGCCGACCTGCTCGTCTTCTGGGGTTGCAATCCCATGGCCTCGCACTCCCGCCACTTCACGCGCTACTCGCTGATGCCCAAGGGCCGTTACACGCCCGGCGGAAAGAAGGATCGCCGCATGATCGTCGCCGACGTGCGCCCGACGGCGTCCACCAAGACGGCCGATACATTTCTTCAACTGCGGCAGGGATCGGACTTCGAGGTATTGCACGCAATGCGCCATATTCTGCGCGGCGGCACGCTGCACGGCCCCGTCGGCGGCATCGAGCCGGAGGCGCTCGCCCAGGTCGTGGAGGAGATGAAATCCTGCCGGTACGGCGTCGCCTTCATGGGCATGGGTCTCACCATGACCCGGGGGCGGGATCTGAACGTCCGCGAGCTGTTCTCCCTGGTCACCGACCTCAACGCGCACACACGCTTTGCGGTCGTCCCCATGCGCGGCCACGGCAACGTCACCGGGGCGGATCAAGTGTTCACGTGGCAGATCGGTTTCCCCTTCGCCGTCAGCATGGCGCGCGGGTACCCGCGCTACGGCCCCGGCGAGTTCACCGCCGTGGACGCGCTGGCGCGCGGCGAGGCGGACGCGGCGGTCATCCTCTCGTCCGACCCGGGCGCGCACTTCCCGCGCGGTGCCGTGGAGTACATGGCCAAGATCCCGACCATCGTCCTCGATCCGGAGGAGAGCCTGTCGGCGTCGACCGCCACGCTCTGGTTTCCCGTCGCCAAGTACGGCATCGACACGCCGGGGACCTGTTACCGCATGGACACGATTCCGATCCGCGCCCGGGCTTTCCTCCCCGCCGCCCGGATGTCGGACGAGGAAGTGCTCCGCGACTTGATTCGGGAGGTGGAGCGATGAGGGGCGGCGGGGCCGAAGCAAAAGTACTGGGCGTCCTCGGCGGCCGGGTCTACGATCCGCTCAACGGCGTGGACGGGGAGATTCGGGATATCTGGATACGCGACGGCGTCGTCGTCGATCGCGCCGCCCTCTCCGATGGGGAAGCGGACGCCGCCGGGACGATCGACGCGCACGGCTGCTGGGTGATGCCCGGCGGTGTGGACCTCCATGCGCACATCGCGGGGAAGGCGAACACGGGCCGCAAGCTCTGCCCGGACGATCACCGCCGACGTACGTTCGCACGGCAGGGAAGCCTCCGCTCCGGCAGCGGTTTCACCACCCCGACGACCTATCTGACGGCCTACCTGTACGCGCAGATGGGCTACACGACCGCCGTCGAGGCGGCCTCCTCCCCCATCGGCGCGCGGCATGCGCACGAGGAGTTCGAGGACATGCCGATCCTCGACAAGGCGATGCTCATCGTCTTCGGCAACAACGAGTTCGTCCTGGAATGCCTTGCGAACGGCGAACCGGAGGCGGCGCGGCATTACATCGCCTGGATCATGGACGCCGTCGGCGGCTACGGGATCAAGGCCGTGAACCCCGGCGGCGTCGACGACTGGAAGTGGGGCGGCAACCTGCATCGCATCGACGACACGCTGAAGTGCTTCGACACGACGCCGCGCCGCATCGTCTCCTTTCTGGCGGAGACGGCGGATGCGCTCGGCCTGCCGCACCCGCTGCACCTGCACGGCCTCAACCTGGGCACGCCGGAGAGCGCCCGCACGACCATCGAGACGATGGAGGCGTTCGAGGGGCGGCGCGGCCACCTCTGCCATCTGCAGTTCCTCGGCTACGAGCACCCGAGGAAGGGACACGGCCTGGCCTCCGGCGCGGCCGCCCTCGCCGAGGCCCTCAAACGCCACCCGAACCTGACCGTGGACATCGGACAGATCGTCTTCGGCGCGGCCACGACGATGACCTCGGACGCGCCGCTGGAATATCATATCCACCAACTCTCCGGCAAGAAGTGGTGCAGCACGGACATGGAGAACGAGGCCGGGAGCGGCGTGGTGCCGCTGGAGTACAAGCCGAAGTCCAAGGACGGCGCGGCGCAGTGGGTGACGGGCATGGAGCTGTTCCTGCTCGTCGACGACCCCTGGCGCGTCTGCCTCACGACGGACCACCCCAACGCCGGGCCCTTCTTCTGCTATCCGCAGGTGATCAAATTGCTGACCGACGCAGGCTACCGCAAGGAGACGCTGGCCTCCCTGAACGCCTCCGTCGCCAAGGGGA
>DAIRUD010000198.1:0-4526 GCA_036803565.1 Synergistaceae bacterium
TGCCACTGCTGCGGCTACCGCCGCCGCCCGACGACGAGGGTGCGCGGCGCATGGAATCGCGCATATCCCCCATGGACGCGCGCAGGCGTGCGGAGTCGAACGAACCGGAACCGCGATACCAGCTCGGGTGGTATTCCGCACGATCCAGCATGGCGGCGTACGCGTCCAGCCACGTGTCGGCGACATCGAGTGCGAGCGCATAGGGGAGGCAGCGTTCGAACGTCTCCACCGTCTCCTCGGGGATCTTGCCGCGCAACGCCGGGTAGAGGGCTTCGAGGCGGTGTTTCTCGGCGACCTTCAGGTACAGCTCCAACCCCTCCACCTGGTCCAGGTACTCCCGCCCGGTTTTCGTATACGAGAACATGCAGAGGGAGAAACCGTAGACGGCGAACAGCGCCGCCCAGGAGAAGAAAGCGAAGAAAGGGCCCATCAATGTCGCCATATAGAGCAAAAACATCGCGGCGGCGAGCAGGATGGGGACGAGGAAAAAAAGCGGGAACACCATGTTCATCACACCGGCGACCCGGCGCACCGCCCCCTTGGTCTTGCGCAGCCGCCCCCGCACCTCTCCGTACCAGGCGCGGCCGAACACGAAGAGCGCCGCTCCGTACGGCAGGGGCGCGAGGAAGGACATGAACAGGACAAAACAGGCCTCGCCGTCGAAATACGAAAGCACCCAGAGCATGGGGATCACCAGCGGCAGGCCGACGAAACAGGCCCACAGGTTCCGCTTCCAGAGGACGGGCCGCCGCGCGTTTCCGCGTTCGGGACCGTAGGTCGCGTAGAAACGCTTCATGTTGCGCACCGTCTTCCGCGTGAACCCGGCGATATAAGCGCCGCCGCTGCCCGCCCCGCCGCCGAGCTGCGCCTGCCGCCGCCCGCCGGAAAAAAGCCACTCCATCAGCGCACGAAGCCCTGCGGGCAAGCGCGCGTCCACCTCTTTGGCCGTGCGTTGCAGGGTCATGCCGTCGCTCTGCGGGGCGATATCCAGGTACCCGCTCACGGCGAGCTGGAGCAGGTCCGCCACGAGCATGTCCGGCTCGAAGCGCCGCCGCTTGACGTAGCCCGCGTAGGCGGGCTCCAATCCGTCGGGGGGCGAAAAGAGCGGAATGATCGTGCCCTTCCTCGGGTCCCGCCCGACGAACCACCAGACGATCCCGTAGCCGAGCACGACGGAGAGCGAGAAAAAGGCGTACAGCGGCTTGCCGTAACGCTCCAGAACCCGCTCCCGGATGGTTTTCCGCGGCGGTACGACGTGCCCCTTGTCCCACGTCACGGTGACGGTGAAGCCCTCCCGCACCCCCAGCGGGCGGAGCGTCTCGAACGTACCGTCCGACCGGCGGCCCCACTCCCTGCGCGTGCTTCCCATTCGCCCGACCGCGCCGTCGGACTCGAAGATTCTCGCGCCCTGCGGCAGCTCGACGCGAAAGCACGCCTTGTCGATGGGGAAGATCCAGTCGTTGCCCGTGACGTTCCAGTAGAGCTCGTCCCCGTCCTCGTGGAAGATCAAGATGTCGGAGAGGGTGTAGGCGATCTCGTAGGAGTGTTTCCCCTTGGAGAGGAAACGGTCGTCGCCGAGGTGGATCTCCATGTTGCCGCCGTTGCGCTCCAGCTTGTACGGCACCGGCGCGCCGTCGAGCTTCGCACCGAGGAAGCGGAATTTCGACCAGACCATGCGCCCGTGCTCGTTGCGAAAACGGACCGGGATGTCGCGGATCAATCCCCGGCGGATTTCCACGTGCTCGGCGACAAAGTCGATCCTCTCCGTGACGGCCAGCGTGGCGTCCGTCTCCACGCGCGCCGTCACGTCCATCAACGTGATCCGCTCGGCGGCCGCCGCGGCGGCGGGCAAACAAAAGTGAAAGGCGAAAAAGGCTAGAACGGCAAACACATACGATCGCTTCAAACCGTTTCCTCCCTCGGCGGCGCCGGAACGCCGGGCGATATTTTATCCGATCGATCGCTCCGGCGCGAATCCCGGCCGGGACATACGCATCGCGTCGCTCAACGCGGCTCCATCCGCAACCAGCCACGCACGCGCCGGTGGCCGATGCGCAGGCCGCCGTCTCCGGTCCGAACCAGGGACAGGCGCTCCCGCGTGCGACCGAACGGACCGGGGTTCTGCTGAACGATTTCCACCTCGTCCTCCCCCGCTTCCGAGACGATCGCGACATGTCCGTAACGGTTGAAGATCCACGGGGAGAAGACGACGAGGTCGCCTCTCGCCGGGCGCCCGGCGCCGCCGTTGCGAAACTGGAGCAAGCCCCGTTTCACGTTACGCGCGCCGTCCGCCACCGCCGGGTCGTAGAAATCCCGCGCATGGCCGTAGCTATCGGGCATGGCGTGCCCGTAGCGCTCGTAGTAGTAGCGTTTGACGAACTCCACGCACTGATAGCGGATACCCAGGTTGTATCCGTCCGGCGCGAGGTTTCGCCCCGCCGTATGTGCGACGCCGCCGTTGTGGAAAACCGCGACGCCGTCGAGCGCATCCACGATATCCCCGACGCCGTGCGCCGGGTCGAGGTTCCAGCGCGTCGCGGCATAAAACGCGCAAACCGCCGCCGCCAGCGCAAGCAGCACCCCGATACCCCACCGCCGTCCTCCCCGTTTCATCCGCAAACCTTCCCCCACCTTCACGCACGACAACCCCGCAAAGTATATACGAATCGAAAGGGAAAAAGAAAATGTTCGCAACCCGGCAAATCATGCCGAAAATCAGCGGAACAGCCGTGCGCAAACGCGGCGGCGGATGTATCCTCTTGTGGAATAAACACGCGAAGGAGGTCCTCCCATGCACGTATCGGAACTGGCGGGCAAGCCCGCACCGAAGGAGACGCTCGTCGACATCCCCCGCCTCGTCTCCGCCTATTACACCGACGTCCCCGACCCGGACGATCCCTTCCAGCGGGTCTCCTTCGGCACGTCGGGGCACCGTGGATCGTCGCTGCGAAAGAGCTTCAACGAAACGCACATCCTCGCGGTTTGCCAGGCGGTCGCGGAACTCCGACGCGAACAGGGCGTGGACGGCCCCCTCTTTCTGGGCATGGACACGCACGCGCTCTCCGAACCCGCCCTGCGGACGGCCGTGGAGGTGTTCGCCGCACACGGCGTCCGACTTATGTTGCAGGAGGGCCTCGGCTACACCCCGACGCCCGTCGTCTCGCACGCCATCCTCACCTGGAACGCCAAGGCCGACGCGCCGCGCGCCGACGGCGTCGTCATCACACCGTCGCACAATCCGCCCGAGGACGGCGGCATCAAGTACAACCCGCCCACCGGCGGACCCGCGTCGCCGGAGGTCACGAAGCGCATTCAGGAGCGCGCCAACGCCCTCATCCGCGACGGCAACCGGGAAATCCGCCGCGTCCTCTTCGAGAGCGCCCTGCGCGCGGAGAACACCGTGACGACGGACTACATCCGTCCCTACGTCGACGACCTGGAGCACGTCGTGGACATGGCCGCGATCTCCGCCGGGGGCGTGCACATCGGCGTCGACCCGATGGGCGGGGCGGGCGTCGCCTACTGGGGGCCCATCGCCGAACGCTACAGCCTGCACCTGGTCGTCCTCAACCCCTATGTCGACCCGACCTTCTCCTTCATGCCCCTCGACTGGGACGGCAAGATCCGCATGGACTGCTCCAGCGCCTACGCCATGACCAACCTGCTGGCGACGCGGAGCCGTTTCGACATCTCCTTCGGCAACGACACGGACTACGACCGCCACGGCATCGTCACCGGCGAGGGCCTCATGGCCCCCAACGCCTATCTCGCCGTCGCGGCGCGCTACCTGATGACGCGGAGAGGCTGGGCGGAAAACGTACAAATCGGCAAGACGCTCGTCTCCAGCTCGATCATCGACCGCATGGCCGAGGCCGTCGGCAGAACCGTCTGCGAGGTCCCGGTGGGCTTCAAATGGTTCGTGGACGGCCTGCTCTCGGGCACGTTCGGCTTCGCCGGCGAGGAGAGCGCGGGCGCGTCCTTCCTCCGCCGGGACGGCACGGTTTGGACGACCGACAAGGACGGCTTCGTCATGGACCTGCTGGCCGCCGAAATCCTGGCCGTGACCGGCCGTTCCCCCGCCGAGCACTACCGCGAGCTGACCGACGCCTTCGGCAAGCCCTTCTACCAGCGCATCGACGCTCCCGCCACACCGGAGCAAAAAACGCGCCTCGCCAAACTCTCCCCCGGCGACGTGCGCGCCGAAACCCTCGCGGGCGAACCCATCACCGCCCGCCTGACCAACGCCCCCGGCAACGGCGAACCCATCGGCGGCCTCAAGGTCGCCACCCGCAACGGCTGGTTCGCCGCCCGCCCCTCCGGCACCGAGGACGTGTACAAGATCTACGCCGAAAGCTTCCTCGGCGGCGACCACCTGCACCGGATCCAGCAGGAAGCGGCCGAAATCGTCACCGCCGCGCTCGCGTAAAGCGCAGGTCGCGGAGGCTCCGCCCCCGCACCCCCGCAAGGGGATTCCATCCCCTTGACCCCGTGTATGGCAAAACGCCTTTCGCGCGGACGCGCGAAAG
>DAIRUD010000199.1:0-4511 GCA_036803565.1 Synergistaceae bacterium
CCGCCAGCCGGTATGTGCGCGGAAGATCGATATCCTTCCGCGTATGATAGTAATAATGTACCCAGGCGAAGCCCGCCACGTTTTTCAGCCGCACCGGCTCACCTTGCCACAAGAATCCGACGCGCCGTTCGGCCAGCCGTTCGATCACCGTCGTCGCCAGCCGCTCGATGGCGGCGGCGGACAGCGTCTCAGGATTGTTTCCCGTCGTCATGTCTCTCTCTCCACAGGCGCGCCGCGATTCCCGCCGGCGTCACCATCAGCGGGTTGGGACAGATGTGCACCGGCTGCCCGACGGTGGCCGAGAGGACGTCCTCCGCGCCCGGCAGCGCCGCGCCGCCGCCCACCGTAAGGATCGGCACCGTCCCGTAATACCCGCTCTCCAACAGGTGGTTGCGCACGATCGTGCCCATTTTTTCCAGCGTGGGCCGCAACATCGGGGCGAGCTGCGGGTGCTTCGCGATGTTTCGCTTCATCCGCTCCGCCTCCTCGAATTCGATCCCCTGCGCCCCCGCCAGCACCAAGGTCATGTGCGTGCCGCCGGTCGGCTCGTCCGCCGAGTAAACCACCTGCCCCTTCTGCAGGATGGAGATGCCCGTCGTGCCGCCGCCGATGTCGACGATTGCGCCGTCCTGAAAATCCAGCGCGTCGCTCGCCGCCGTCGGCTCCTCGTACAGCGCCTCGCAGGGAAAACCGAGCGCCTCCACGACGTTGGCGCAGACCTTCGCCGTGCGCTCCGAGACGCCGGGCGGATACGCCGCCGCGCCCACGCCCTCCAGCTTGCGACCGAAACGGCGCTCCAGCCTGTCGATGCAGCGCCGCATGCTGTCCACCGCCGCAAGGTAATCGAGGACGACGCCGTCGCGCACGGACGCGCCGGAGGACTCCATCGCCGCCCCCACCGGCTCGCCCGCCTCGTTGAGGGCCACGAGCACCGCGTTCGTCGTCCCGAGGTCGAAACCGAGGCGGAGCCGTTGCCACTCCGCCAACGGCCCTTTCGCGTCGAGGGAGGCCTCCAGAGGCTCCAGAAGCGTCCTCACGCACACCTCGCTATAGGGCGGCAAGACGGCCTCCTCGATCCCTCTCCCGGCCTTCGCCATGGGTCAATCGTTGCCCTTCTCGCCCGATACCGTCTCCGGGTCGCACTGCGGGCACGGCTCGCCGCACGTCCCGCCGGCGCCGGGCGCAGGACCATCCCCGCCGCCGTCCGGCTTCGGCAGCAGCTTCTCGATGCCGTCGTCGGGGCGGGGGATCACATGCGTGGAGATCACGCTGCCGACGGCGTTCGCCGCCGATGTACCGGCATCGACAGCCGCCTTGACCGCGCCCACGTCGCCGGTCACCATCACGGTCACCAAGCCCCCGCCGGAGAGCCGCTTGCCGACCAGCTTCACGTTCGCGGACTTGACCATCGCGTCGAGCGCCTCGACCGCGCCGACCAACCCCTTCGTTTCGATCATGCCGAGCGCTTCCTGCATGAAAAGCACCTCCCCTGTCACCAATGATTCCTTACGATCGTGTCGTTATTTCGCTTTCTTTCCCCGCCCGTTCGGCCTCTTGCGCGCCGTCGGCTTCTTTTCGCCGCCCGCTGCGGGTTTCGGCGCGGGGATATTCTCCTTCCCCTCCGAAACCGCCGCGATTTCCGCCGTCGGCGGTTTCGCCAGCGACACGTCCTCCCGGAGCGCCGGGAGCGCTGCGCCCTCCCCCGCCCCACGGGCGGCCCGCCACTCCGTCGCGCCCTGCGTATCGGCGTTCCAGACCAGCACCTCTCCCAGATCCTTCGCGGGACGCGGGATGACATCGACCGACCAAACCCGGGCGACCTTGACCGACGAAGCCTTCGCCGCCGCGATGGCCGCCTGGACCGCGCCGACCTCGCCCGCGATCTTGATCGTGATATAGCCGTAGCCGCGGGAATTCTCCCGCCCGATCAACTCCACGTTCGCGGCCTTGAGGGCCGCGTCCGCGGCCGCGATGGCCGACGCGAGACCGACGGACTCGATAAAACCGAGGGCGTTACCCTTCGCCATGTCCGCCACCCCCTCCTTCCTGTAGTCCTCTCAAAACCCGCATCACGGCGCGAACGACGGCGTCGACCTCGCCATCGCCACCCGTTTCCCCCGTCACGCGTTCCGTCGCAAGGGGTTGCGTCGGAGCGGACGCCGCGTTCGCGGCCGCCGTTCGCTCCGGCGCCCCCGATTTTTCATTTTTTTCGTCCGTTCCACCGCGCGTCTCCGCACGGGCGGCACAATCCTCGTAAATCGGCTCGCCCTTCGACAACCGTGCGGCCGTCTGTCCCAACCAGCGCAGATGCGCCCCGGTATCCGCAGTGCGCTCCACATAGGGAGCCTCCGTCACCGTGATCATGGAGATCGCGCCGTTGCGCCGCGAGTCGATGCCGATCCCCACCTCCAGCTGCGAGCGGTGGCAGGCCTTTCTGGCAAGGGCGTCCGCCGCGCCGTCCGCGACGTCCCAGGCGAGCGGGACCCCCTCCTCCTCGCAGCCCGCCCCGACAACTCTGGCCTGGGCCTCCGAAAAGGATGCGTCCGTCACCAGCCACACCGCCGGTTTGCCCTCCGGCAGCGCGTCCCCGCCTCCGGCCCTGCCGAACCAGGCGCTCATTGTCCGCTCGCGACGGATGAGAGCACCAGCCCCGTCGCGACGGCGTTTCGCGGCCCCTCCGTAGAACGGATATTGCCGCGTCCGGCGACGATGCCGTAGCGGGAGAGGGCGTTCGTAATCATCGTGGCGATCTCGAAGTCCTTCGACGAGCCGCCGACGAGCACCACATAGTCCACCAGCCGGATGTTGTTGCCCGGCGCAACCTGCTCCAACGCGCGGATCGCGTTCTTCACGAACACCTCTTGCTTCGCCTTGCGCCGCGTCGCGCGGACGCGCTCGACGTTGACGTTGGGCAGCATGATCGGTTCCAGCATGTCGTTCTCGTGGATCAGGGCCACCCGGCCGAACACCCCCGGATCGATCGGCTTGTCGAAAAAGCGGACCGTCCCGTCCTCCTGCCGGATGTGAAACGCGCTCTCCACCTTGCAGAGCGGATAGCGCTTGATCGCCTCCGCCAGGTCCATGTCCTCGAACCCCAGCTCGCTGGCGATGATCGTGTTGACCATATTGCCCGCGCCCGCCAGGTGCGTCAGCGAAACCGCGCCGTCCGTCTTCATGAACGACGCGTCGGAACTCCCCGCCCCCAGGTCCAGAATGGCGACCGGCGGCTTCGTCCCCGGCGTGGTCAGCGCGCCGCGAATGGCCATGTCGGCCTCGATGCCGCCGACCTCGACCCGGACGCCGAGCTCCTGCGAGACGGCCGCCGCCAGCTTCTGCATGGGCAGCTCCTCCGTCTTGACCATCACCGCCAGCGCCACGCCGCTCTCCAGCGAGAACTCGCCCGCCACGCCGCCGACGACCTTCTGCGGCACCAGCGTGTCCACCGCGAGGAGGTCCTGAATATATACGTCGCCGATGGGAATGCCGGTGAGCTCCGACATCGTGCGCCGAACGCGTTCCATCATGCCGCCGACGTTCGTCCCCGGCTGGCCGAAGATATTTTCCACGGGATAGCAGGCGACGACGGTATCTTGAATCGCCTCCGCGCCGTCCTCCACATTGACCGTGCGCTTCCCCTGCGGCCCGAGAATGTACAGCTCGCCCGCCGGGATCCTGCGCTCCTTGACCTCGCCCAGCGGCGTGCGGATGACGACGGCGGAGCGGTTGCCGACCAGCGCCCGCGCCACCGGCACGATCTGCTTGGTCTCCTCCGGCGACAGGCCGAAGAGCGTGGCGATGTCGTAGGGGTTGGCCAACAACTCGACCACCCGCCCCGGCGGGGCGACCTCGACGCAGCAGCGCATCCCCAGCGGCACCCGATCGACCGCGCTCACCTCGTCCACGACGGGGATCGGATGCGCGAGCCGGTTGACGATCAGGACGCCGTCGTCCGACTGGCAGATCGCCGCCGCGACCTTGACACCCCGCCCCACGGCCTCGGAAATCCGCGCCGCGACCAGTTCGTAGTCGTACTTCGCCTCGACGACGGGGATGACCTCGTCGCCCGGCTTCGTCCCGTTCAAGTCCGCGAAGGAAATCGTGACGCCGACGCCCACGCCGACGCCCCCCGGCGTCGAGGGGTTGTGCCCGATCATCGTCGACTCGGTGACGATGGTCTCCGTCACCGTCTCCATCGCGACGTCGCCGATGACCGGCGCGGCGCGGTTGAGCCGGATCGCGTCGACCGCTCCATACCCGTCGCGCTTGTAACCGGCCTTTTCCAGCGCCATACCGAGCGACGCCCGCAGCCCCGCGATGTTCTGCATCGTGCCCTTGATGCCGGTCGTGCGCGCGATGCCCGTCGAGAGAAACGTCACATTGCGCCCGTCGACGCGCGCCAGCGCCGTCTCCGTCGTTGCGTTCCCGATATCGATCCCTGCTATGATCGCCACAGCGTCCGTCCTTTCGATCCCAAGCGCAGGACCGTGGGGCTCCGCCCCGCACCCCGCAAG
>DAIRUD010000200.1:0-4508 GCA_036803565.1 Synergistaceae bacterium
GCGCAAAGAAAGGGTAGCGAAAATCAGGCGGTCGCGCCGAGATCCTTTTTCGCGGCCATCCGCTGCACGACGAGCAGCAGCGCGAGAATGGCGAGCCCCACCAGGTCGGAGTAGAACTCGCTGCTGATCAGGCAGAGCGCGCCGATTCCGGCGACGATGCGCAGGGCGATGTTCATCCCGGTAAAGAGGTATCCCTCCACCGCCGCGCCGATCATCAATACGCCGACGCAGGCCCCGACCGACACGCGAATGCCATCGAGCAGGCCGGTATCGATCAGGAGAAGCTGCGGCGAATAGACGAACATGTAGGGGACGATGAACCCGGCGATCGCCAGCTTGACCGCGGCGACCCCGGTCTTCATCGGGTTGCCTCCCGAGAGGCCCGCGGCGGCGAACGCGGCCAGCGCCACCGGCGGCGTCAGGTTGGCGAACATGGCGAAGTAGAACGCGAACATATGCGCGGCGATATCGGGGATTCCCAGTTTCGCCAGCGCGGGCGCGGCGATTGTGGCGGTGATGATGTACGCCGGAATGGAGGGCAACCCCATGCCCAGGATCATGCAGGTGATCATCGTAAAAATCAGGGTGAAGAGGAGGCTCTGGCGGCCGAGCGCGATGATCGCGTTGGCCATCGTCAGCCCGAAACCGGTCTTGGACGTCACCCCGACGACGATGCCCACGCAGGCGCAGGCGATCGCCACCGAGACCGTCGCCCGCGCGCCCTCGGCGAAGGCGTCGCAGATATCCTTGAAGCTCATGCGGGTCGACGGTTTCAGGCAGGCAACCACCACCGTCACGGCGATCGTCAGGACCGCCGAGTAGATGACCGTCTTCCCCGAGAAGAAGAGCATGTAGAGCAGGAAGAGAATCGGCACCAGCAGATGCCCCTTATCGCCGATGACGGCGCCGACGCGGGGCAGCTTGTCCTTCGGCAGCCCCAACAGGCGGTTCTTCGACGCGCGCAGCTGCACCTGAATGATGATGCCCAGATAGTAGAGGAGGGCGGGGATGGCCGCGTGGACGATGATCACCGAGTACTTGACGCCGAGGTTTTCGGCCATGATGAACGCCGCGGCCCCCATGATCGGCGGCAGGAGCTGTCCGCCGACGGAGGCCGTCGCCTCGACGGCGCCCGCGAACTCCTTCGAATAGCCGGTTTTTTTCATCAGGGGGATGGTGAACGCGCCCGTCGTCACGACGTTGGCGATGGCCGACCCGTTGATGGACCCCAACAGGCCCGAAGCGATGACCGACACCTTCGCCGGGCCGCCCTTCGTGTGCCCGGCCAGCGCCATGGCCAGATCGTTGAAAAAGCCCCCCATCCCCGATTTGCCCATGACCGCGCCGAACAGGATGAAGAGGAAAATATAGCTCGCCGAGACGCTGATGGACGTGCCGTAAATCCCCTCCGTGTTGGCGAAGAAATGGTTGGAGAGCTGCATCCAGGTGTAGCCGCGATGCATGAAGATTCCCGGGAAGCTGCGCCCGTAGAGGCCGTAAAGGATAAAGACGAGGCTCAAGATCGGCAGCGCCCATCCCGTGATGCGCCGCGCGGCCTCCAGGACCAGCAGGACGAGGAGCGTGGCGATCACGAGGTCGGCTTCGTTCGGCCGCCCCGCCCGCTCCACGACGCCGAGGTAATCGTGCCATACGTAGAGGGGCACGACGAACGACACAACGATCAGCACCCAGTCGTACCAGGGCACCCGGGAACGGGAGCTGCGCTTGCCGAAGGGGTACATGGCGAAACCAAGCGCCAGCATCATCGCGACGTGCATGGAGCGGTGCTTGAGGACGACGGGCGTCCAATCGATCGCGGTGATGAAATGGTAGAGGGAGACCGCGATGCAGGCCAGGTAAAACGCTTTGGCGAGCGTGGCGTTGGCCAGCGTCCGCGTGCTCGACTCCTTGTCGAGGCGCTCGAGGAGGGACTGCTGCTCCTCCGTAAGCGGCCCGTCCATCTGCAGGTCGAGAACCTCCTCGACCTCCGCCTCGGCGACGGCCCCGTCGACTCCGGGTAGGTTGCGAACGAGATCTTCGTCTTTTTTACGGTCGTGTTCCATTCGTATCGCCTCTTTCGATCGCGAGGCGCAGGCGCGCGCGCTGCGGCAGGGCGCTCCCCCTCGCGATATAGTCGCCGTCCAGCAGGATCTCCTGCGTCGCGGTATGGGAGTTGAGCCATACCAACTCGGCGAAGACCTGCCCGATTTCCTCCATGTGAATCAACCCGTCCTTCACATAGCAGACGCGCCCCTTGTTCTCGGGAATTCCCGCGCCGAACGCGGGAAAGGTGATCGCGTCGAGGATCAGGTTGCCCGCTTCGTCGATGTGGTAGTATTCGTTCCAGGGGATTTTTTCCAGCGAATGAATCCAGCCGAAGAAGACGTGCGCACCCGCTTTCGCGGGGGCCTCGGCGTAAATCTGTCCCGTCCGCCAATCGCGGATTCGCAGTACGAACCCGTCCGCTTCTCCTCCCGCCGCGGCCCGGCGCGGAACCGGCGCGAGCAGCGCCGCGGCGAGCAGGAACAAGGCGGCGAGGAGGGGCAGCGCTCTCCCCGCCGCAAACCGGTTACGGGTCGCCATCGCCACGCGAAACGGCCGCCCCTCTTCGCCCAGCGGGAAGCCCCGCTATTTCATCATTCCCTTGTCCTGATAGTACTTGAGCGCCCCGGGGTGGAAGGGCACGGACGTGCCGACGATGCCGCGCAGCGCCGTGTCCGGCTTGATGTTCGCCTTCGCCGTCGCGTGGGAAGCGCCGATGGCCTCGAGGCCCTTTTCCGAATAGATATTTTCCAACAGGTCGTAGACCACTTCGTCCGGCAGCTTGTCGGAGACGAGCATGATGTTCATGACCGCCGCGGTCGTCGTGTCGGTGTCCGTTCCGTAGGTCTCCTTGGGGATCGTCGCCTCGATATAGAAGGGATATTTCTCCAGCAGCCGTTTCAGGGGCTCCCCCTCGACGGGGACGAAGGCGATTTTCTTGGTCGTGCCGAGCTCCATGATCGTCGCGTTGCCCAGGCCCGAGGTGACGAACGCGACGTCGCAGCGCCCGTTTTTCATCTGCTCGATGGCCTCGCCGTAGCTGAGGTAGTCGACGCGGCAGTCGCTGTAGCTCATGCCGTGCGCCTCGAACATCATACGCGCGTTCAGTTCGACGCCGGAGTTCGGTGCGCCGACGCCGACGCGCTTGCCCTTCAGGTCCTCGAATTTCTTAATGCCGGAGTCCGCCGTCGTGACGATCTGGCAGAAGTTCGGCCACAGCCCCATCATCGCGCGGAGCTCCTTTGCCGGGGGCTTGCCCTCGTACGCGCCGAAGGCATCCACCGCCTGGATGACGGAGTCTGACATGGCGATCGCCATCTCGCCCTGGTCCGTCTGCAGCGCGTTGATATTCTCCGCCGTCGCGCCGGTGGCCGTGGCGGACGTCTTGTAGCCGAGCGAGCCGATGAACGTGGAGAACGCGCCGCCGATGGGGAAGTAGATCCCGCTGGAAGGCCCGGTGAGAACCGTGATGAAGTGTTTCGACCGGTCGACCTCCGGTTGCGCCGCGTAAGCGGCGGCACAAACCGCCATGGACAAAAGCACCAGAACGCCGATGACCGTCAATCTCTTTCTCATTTTCTTCTCCTCCTTCTCTTTGCTTGCGTTGTTTCTGCCGACAGGACAAGCGCCGACCACATCGGGTGGGCAGCGAAACGGGAAACGATATAGCGGGACGGGAAAGATACTTTATATTAATAATGATTATAGTGGATCTCGAAGTGGAAAAGCGACAAGCTTTTCGCATAATACACGTAATTTCACGCGAAATGCATTTTCCCGCCGCAAGATGCAGAATCACGATCTCCGCAGGCGCGGAAGAAAGCGTCGCGTCGAGAGAAAGGCGCTGTCCCGCACGACGAAGCGATAGGGATACGCACAAGCTTCGCCCGCATAGTCGACGTTGATTCGCGGCGTGGCCGAGACCTGGGCGTCCGGCGGGCACTCCCCCCGGGCAAGGAACAAGTGCGCGCCGCGGCAGAGGTCCTCCCCGTTGAGCGCACGGGTGATCCCCAGCGCCATGCAGAGCTTCCCGGGGCCGCTGCACAGCTTGCGGACATCGTCCGTTCCGCGCCGTCCGCACATGAGCGAAATGCCCTCCACCGGCTCCAACGCCCGGATCAACACGGCCTCCGGCTGTCCTGCGCGGCCCGCGACCACGTTGAAACAATCGTACATGCCGTAGATCAGGTAGACGTAGGCATGCCCGCCCTCCCCGAACATCACGTCGGTGCGGTGCGCTCCCGTCGGGCCCGTGCGGCCGTAGGCATGACACGCGGCGTCGGACGCCCCGGCGTACGCCTCCGTCTCGACGACACGCCCGGCGACCGTCCCCTCCGGCCCCCGGCGGACGAGAAACGCGCCCAACAGCCCGCGCGCGACGCGGACCGCGCCGTCCAGGTAGAACTCCCTTCGCAGACGTTCGTACTCCATGCCGCCACCTTTCTCCCTCCGCCGCAGGCGCGCGC
>DAIRUD010000201.1:0-4502 GCA_036803565.1 Synergistaceae bacterium
AATAAGTTGCAGGAAAATTCCCGCAGCTTATTTGAGTCTATGATAAATGTCGTGGTACTAGTCGTCCATAATTTCCTTTTCTTTTTCCACCTGTACGCCGTCGATTTTCTTGATCGCGTCTTCGGTGACGTCCTGGACTTCTTTCTGGAATTTTTTCAGGTCGTCCTCGGTGATCTTCGAATCTTTTTCGAGTTTTTTGAGATTGTCGATAATTTCTCGACGAATGTTGCGGGTGGCCACCTTCGCATCCTCGGCATACTTCGCAACCAGTTTTTTCAGCTCCACACGACGTTCACGGGTCAGTTCGGGCAGGGTCAACCGTATCGTGTCCCCGTCCGGCTGGGGGTTGATGCCGAGCGGCGAAGCCTGGATCGCTTTTTCGACGGCCTTGAGGGCGGTTTTGTCCCAGATCGAGATGACGATCTGGCGCGGCTCCGGAATGTTGACGGTGCCCATTTGTTTCAGTGGGGTGACGGTCCCGAAGTAATCCACCTTGATGTCCTCGACCAGAGCGGGGTGCGCGCGTCCGGTGCGGACGCCCGCATATGTGCTTTTGAGGTGTTCCAGCGCCTTTCCCGTGCGCGTTTTCAGGTCTTTTAACAACGTCTGCGGCATCTCAACCACTCCCTGTCCTAGGATACGATGGAACCGATCCGTTCTCCCGCAAGCAGCAGCTTCGCAAGGTTGCCTTTTTTCTGCACATCGAACACGACGAGGGGCATCCTGTTTTCCATACAGAGGGAAAAGGCCGCGGCATCCATGACCTTCAGCTGCATCTGCAGCGCGTCCATAAAATGCAGTTCCGGGATGTAGCGTGCGTCCGGAAAGCGGTTCGGATCCTTGTCATATATACCATTTACTTTGGTCGCTTTCAAGAGGCAATCGGCGTCGATTTCCGAAGCCCGCAGGGCTGCGGCGGTGTCCGTTGAAAAGTACGGGGAGCCGGTTCCGGCGGCGAAAATGACGATGCGTCCCTTTTCCAGGTGGCGGATGGCGCGCCTGCGGATAAAGGGTTCCGCGATCGAGCGCATTTCGATGGCCGTCTGCACGCGTGTGGGAACGCCGGCGCTCTCGAGCGCGTTCTGCAGGGCAAGTCCATTGATGACGGTGGCCAGCATCCCCATCTGGTCCGCCTGAACGCGTTCCATCCCCTGATCCACCGCTTGTACGCCGCGAATGAAATTACCGCCGCCGACCACCATCGCGATCTGGACGCCGTTTCGGGCAACCTCGGCGATTTCCGTGGAAATGTCGTGAATGGTGGGGTAGTGCAGTCCGAATCCCTCGCCCCCGGCAAGGATTTCGCCGGACAGTTTGAGCAATACGCGCTTGTAAGTGCCGGGCATTGCGCGATTCACCTCTTTCGCTTCAATCGTGTAATGTGTTTCTTACATGTACCCGCATACACAAAAAAAGCGAGGGATCGAATCCCCCGCTTTTGATCGCTCGATATTTTTAGACTTCGATGGCGAAGCGTGCCATTCGCCTGACGATGATGTTTTCGCCCATTTTCGCAATCTCCGCGATGACAAGGTCCTTGACCTTTACCTTGGGGTCGCGGATGTAATTCTGTTCCATGAGGCAATTGTCGATGTAGAAGGAGTTGACCTTGCCGTCGGCGATTTTGTCGACGATATTTTCCGGCTTCCCCTCCTCAAGCGCCTGCTTGCGGTAGATCTCGCGCTCGCGCTCCAGATCGGCCGCGGGAACGTCCTCGATATTGATGTATTGCGGATTTGCCGCCGCAACCTGCATGCAGAGCTCTTTGCCGAGGGTCTTGAACTCGTCCGTCTTGGCGACGAAGTCCGTCTCGCAGTTGAGCTCCAGCAGCACGCCCACCTTGCCGTTCGTGTGGATGTAGCTGAAGACCAATCCCTGCGCCGCTTCCCGGTCGGCTTTCTTCGCCGCTTTCGCAAGGCCTTTTTCACGCAGGTGATCCACTGCCTTTTCGACGTCGCCGCACTCCGCAAGGGCGTTCTTGCAGTCCATCATGCCCGCGCCGGTGCGCGCTCTCAGTTCTTTTACCGACTCCATATCCACTGCCATGGCTATACCGACTCCTTCCAACCCTTGCGCTCTTCGAGCTCCTGGTTCACGACCTTTTCTCCGACTTCCGAATACGTATCGTGCAGTTTCTCGCGGATGCCGATGACCTCTTCCTCCGTGGCGGGTTCCGCCTCCGGTTCCGGTTCGGGCTCGGGTTCCGCGGCACCGTCGACGCCCTGGCGTCCTTCGATAAAGGCGTTGGCCATGAGGTTGACGATCAGTTCGATGGCGCGGATCGCATCGTCGTTCCCCGGAATCGGATAGTCGATGAGTTCGGGGTCGCAGTTGGTGTCGACGATGGCGATGACGGGGATGCCGAGTTTGCGCGCTTCGAGCACGGCGATCGTTTCCCTTCTGGGATCGATGACGAAGAGCGCATCGGGGACTTCGCGCATCTCCTTGATGCCAGAGAGGGATTTCTCCAATTTTTCGCGCTCTTTATGCAGTTTGATGATTTCCTTCTTGGGGTATTTGTTGATGGACCCGTCTTCGTCCATGCGCTGCAATTCGATCATGCGGTTGACCCGTTTGCGGATCGTCGCGAAGTTCGTCAACAGGCCTCCCAGCCAACGCTGGTTGATGAAAAACTGTCCGGAGCGCAGGGCTTCCTCCCGGATGGGGTCCTGCGCCTGTCGCTTCGTCCCGACGAACAGTAGGCTGCCGCCGTTTTTCGCGACCTCGCGCACGAAATCGTACGCGCGCTCCAGCCCTTTGACCGTTTTCTGCAAATCGATAATGTAGATGCCGTTTCTCTCGGTAAAAATATACGGCTTCATCTTCGGGTTCCAGCGACGGGTCTGGTGGCCGAAGTGAACGCCGCACTCCAACAGCTGTTTCATGTTGACTACGCCCATATGGTAACGCCTCCTCGTTTTTTCCTCCGCAGCGTTCTTCCCGGCGGCCGACCTTGCGGCAACGGGCCGACGGTCCCCCTGCGTGTGTTTTAAGCGCAAGACATAGTATCATGCCGATGCGGATTGCGCAAGCTGTGTCGATGGTGCCTCGGCTGGTTCGAGTTTGCGATGTGGGTGGAATCGCCGGATTTCGCGGCGGGGTTGATATCGTCAATATATGTATATGTGAGCGGACCGAAAGGGCGATTCGGCCTTCTACCGGAAGCTCAGCGCTCCCATGGCACCCGAAGAGGTTTGCTTACCGTTGCTTCCTTCCGGACCTGGCGGGATTCACAATTCTTCGCCGCATGGGACTGAGCCTCCGATGGAAGGCCGAATCGCGCCCATTCATCCTATCACGGTCTTGTGCGTCTGACAAGGTTTCGCCTGCTTCTCTCCGCTTGGGTGCGCTTAGTCCGTCTTTTCGGCCCATTTCCTGAGGGTACGGTACAGTTTTTCCGGATCGATCGGTTTGGTGAGATGGTCGTTCATGCCCGCGTCGACGCTCTTCTCGTAGTCGCCCTTCATCGCGTGCGCCGTCATGGCGACGATCGGAAGGTCCTCGGAAGAACGGTGAAGCTCTCCGCGAATGCGCCGCGTTGCCTCGAGGCCGTCCATCACGGGCATCTGCACATCCATGAAGACGAGGTCGTAGGCGTCCCCTTTTTGCTCCAGCACAGCCAGCGCTTCTTCGCCGTTCGCAGCGACGTCCACCGTTGCTCCGAACTGCGAGAGCATTTCGACCGCGATTTCCTGATTGATTTCGTTGTCCTCCACCAACAGGACGTGTGCCCGGACGGGGAGGTGTTGTTGCGGTGTCGGGGTTTCCTCATTTGTTGCGAGCGCGAGGCCGCGCTCCTGGTAGTCCGGAATGGCGCCGATCCGCACGGTGAAATGAAATGCGCTTCCCTCACCGAAGCTGCTCTCGGCCCAGATCCGGCCGTGCATACTTTCCACTAGGTGTTTGCTGATGGACAAGCCCAAGCCGCTTCCTCCATACCGCCTGGTGATGGAGCCGTCGGCTTGCGTGAAAGGCTTGAAGAGTCTTTTCAACTGTTCTTCGGTCATGCCGATGCCGGTGTCCCGAACGGCGAAGGAGAGCTCGTAAAGGGGATAGCCGTCCGCAAGCCGTTCTCCTGTGTCTTTGCCGGCGGCTTGCAACTCGATCCGCCCCCTCTCCGTGAACTTGATCGAGTTGTTGCAAAGGTTGACAAGGATTTGATTGAGGCGTAGCGCGTCTCCCATGAAAACCTCCGGAATGTCGTCGCCGATCGTCATGGAAAATTCGACGTTTTTCTCCTCGGCGCGGAATGCGACAAGGTCCCACAGGCTCTTCATGATCTCCCGCAAGTTGAAGGGCGCGTTGTCGAGGGTGAATTTTCCCGATTCGATCTTGGAAAAATCCAGGATGTCGTTGATGATGGAGAGGAGGCCGTTCGCCGCCTTTTGTATTTTGATCAGGTAGTTGAGCTGTTTTTCGCCCGGATTGGTCTGGATACACAGGTGCGTCATGCCGAGGATGGCATTCATCGGCGTGCGGATTTCATGGCTCATGCTGGCAAG
>DAIRUD010000202.1:0-4494 GCA_036803565.1 Synergistaceae bacterium
ATCCCCGCCGAATATCCCCCGCTACTTCAGGACCATTTTCTTCTCTCCGCGCCGAACACCTTGGCACCCGTGCTCCACGGCGTCGATCATCCTGTGCCCAAGCGCGTCCTCTATCACCGCCGCCGTTTATTTCTTGACGTAATCGGTGATCAGGTTTTCCGTGTTCTCCGGCATCTTGTCCGCGTACTTCTCGACGTAAATCGTCGGGATCGCCGCGTACATCGCCGCGCAGTCGACGAGCTCCTTCTTCCAGGTCAGCTCGTTGGGCGCGTGCGCCTGGTCCTCGTGCCCCGGGCCGAAGCCGATGCAGGGAATGCCGTGCATGCCCATGATGGCCACGCCGTTGGTCGAGAACGTCCACTTGTCCAGCCGCGCCTTCTTCTGGAAGAGGCTTTCGTACGTCTCCATCAGCGTCTCGCAGACGGGATGGTCCTCCTCGATGACCCAGGTCGGGAAGTAGCAGTCGGTCGGGTAGACGAGTCCAGTGTAGGAGGGCCGCTCGTACTTGTACATGCCCACCTCCGCCCCCGCCGCCTGCACCGAGGGCAGGTTGCGGATCTGGTTCAGCGCGTACTCGCCCGTCTCGCCCCGCGTCAGGCGGCGATCGACGGAGATCTTGCAGCTATCGGCGACGGCACAGCGCGAGGGCGAGGTATAGAAGACCTCCGACACCGTGAGGCTGCCCTTGCCGAGGAACGCGTCGTCCTTCAGGTTGGGGTGCAGCGCGCGCAGCTCCATGAGGATGGGGGCCATTTTATAGATGGCGTTGTCGCCGCGCTCCGGCGCGGAACCGTGGCAGCTCACCCCGCTGGTGGAGACGTAGATCTCCATCCGCCCCCGCTGGCCGCGATAGATGCCGCCGTCCGTGGGCTCGGTGCTGACGACGAACTCGGGGCGCAGCTTGTCCTCGTTGATGATGTACTGCCAGCAGAGTCCGTCGCAGTCCTCCTCCTGCACGGAGCCGACGACGACCAGCGTGTAGTCCGCCGCCAGCCCCAAGTCCTTGATAATCTTTCCGGCGTAGACCATCGAGGCCATGCCGCCCTCCTGGTCGCTGACGCCGCGGCCGCCGATCGTCTCGGCGTCCTCGGAACCCTTGTAGGGATCGAACTTCCAGTTGTCGATGTTGCCCACGCCGACGGTGTCGATGTGCGCATCCATGGCGATCAGGTGTTTCCCGTGTCCGATGTAGCCGAGGATGTTGCCCATGGGGTCGATCTCGACCTTATCGAACCCGACCTTCTCCATCTCCTCCTTGATGCGCAGGACGACCTTCTTCTCGTCGCAGCTTTCGCTGGGAATGGCGACCATGTCGCGCAGAAACTTCGTGATGTCCGGCTCGTACTTTTTCGCCAGCTCTTTGATCTTCGCAAAATCCAACATCTTTGTCCCCTCCTTGCCAATCAACTCCCGGACCGCGGCCCGGGCCGGATATCCC
The DNA here is from genome assembly GCA_036803565.1 of Synergistaceae bacterium. Classification (GTDB taxonomy): domain Bacteria; phylum Synergistota; class Synergistia; order Synergistales; family Synergistaceae; genus DAIRUD01. The sequence continues at coordinate 1,439 of DAIRUD010000202.1, forward strand.
ACCATCGCCCGCATTGTTACCCGCATCTACGACAGCGATCAAACCTCCTCGACAAGATCCCGAATCGGAAACAAAACGCTTCGAACCGCATATGCGGGTTCAATCCTCCATCACCCACGGCAGGGAGGCCTTGATCCCCCCGTGGATCGCCGCCATCTCGACGGCGCTGCGCAGCGACAGGACGCCCTCGAACGGCCGCAGCACGTCCGTCTCGCGCACGGTGAAGCCTTCGTCGAAGGCCACGCGCACGTGTTCGTTCTCATAGACATACCCGCGCTCCCGAACGGCCAAGGTCTCCTCGCGGCCGCCCGCGCGCCTGCGGATCGAGTCCCCGGCGACACGGAAGACGTTGTCGTCCTGCGCCAGATAATCGTCTTCGTTCAGGCAAAGCCTCGGCTTCTCCATGTACGGGCGCCCTTCGTGGACGCAGAAAGCGCTGCAGTTGCCGCACTCGTTGCAGAAATCGTCGATATGGACGATCTGCGAGCCCTGGGCGATGCGCACTTCCTCCGTCCCGCAGGAGCGAAGCGTCCCATTTTGCGCCGCGAACCTCGGCAGGTTCACGTGCAGCGGCGCCGCCACATAGCTGTAATTCGCGCGGTTGGGGCAGACTTCGACGCACTTTCCGCAGACCGTTCCGCACTGGAGGCAACGCTTCGCCTCGGCGACCGCGTCGGCCTCGTCCAACGTGCGCTCGACAAGTTCAAACCCGCTTCGCTCCGACGGAGCAAGATGCGCCTCCTCGCGGCGCGCGTCCCGGCGCGTGCGTGCGGCGCGCACTTCGCCGAGTTCCTCCGCCGTCGGCACAGGCACTCCGTCCTCGCGCACCGGGTCGATGCCGAACTCCCGGCAGATCGCCTCGGCCGCCCGCGCCCCGTCGGCGCACGCCTGAATGACGATGGCCGGGCCGCGTACGACGTCGCCTCCGGCATAGACGCCGCTCGCGCACGTCCTGCCGGTGTCGGCGGCCAGCACCGCGCCGTTCTTCGCGCGCGCCACCCGGCTGTTCTCGAAGAGCACCGTCCCCGCCCGTTGCCCGATCGCCGCCACCACGGAGTCCGCCGCGAGCGTGAACAGCTCCCCGGTCGGCTCCGGCCTGCGACGCCCGCTGGCGTCGGGCGCACCGAGGCGGGTGCGCTCGCACTCCAACCCCGCAACCCTGCCGTTTTCCACCACGACGCGAACCGGCGCGGCCAGTTCGACCAGCTCGTTCCCCTCCTCGAAGAGCAGCTTCCGCTCCTCCTCGACGGCGGGCATCTCGCCCCGCGTCCGCCGGTAGACGACCGTCACCGGCGCACCGGCGAGGCGCTGCGCCGTGCGCGCCGCGTCCATCGCCGTGTTGCCGCCGCCGACGATCAGGACGTTCTTGCCCAGGTCGGGGCGTTCTCCGGCGGCGACGCGCTTCAGCAGATCGAGCGCGTGCCAAACGCCCTCCGCGTCATCCCCCGGAATCCCCAGCGGCATATCCTTGGGGAAGCCACAGGCGACGTACACCGCGTCGTATCCCATCTCCATCAGGCTCTCCGGCGCGACCCGCACCTTGTGAGAGGTCTTGATCTCCACGCCAAGCTCGCGGATACGCTTCACGTCCTCCTCGAGCACCTCCTGCGGCAGGCGGAACCGCGGCGCGATGGCCATCATGCCGCCGACCCGGTCGCGGGCCTCGAAGACGGTCATGCGGAAGCCCGCCAGTGCCAGCGTCACGGACGCGGCGAGACCGGACGGGCCCGCTCCCACGACGGCCACCGAACGTCCGTTCGGCGCGGCCCCGGTTCCCAACGACGCGCTGCCGCGTTCCGCCGCGAAGCGCTTGAGCGCCCGGATGTTCACCGCCTCGTCGTAGTTGGCCCGCGTACAGCGCGTCTCGCAGAGATGCGTGCAGACATATCCGGTCAGGCCGGGCAGCGGGTTCTTCCGCAGGATCGTCCGCAGCGCGCCGTCGTAGTCCCCGCGCGCGATCTGCAGCGCGTACGCCGGAACGTCCTGGCAGACGGCGCACTGCTCCATACAGGGGGCCTCAATGCAGTCGAACAGCCCCAACCCCGACGAGACCTTCGGCGATCCGGGAAAGTAGGTTTTCCGATATCGTGGATCGGCGAGCGACGCCGTCGCCGCACGCTCCAGCGCGGCGTCCCTGTCCTCGGCGAACTCCGTCAGGGTCCGCGCCCCGCGCGACGCCATGGCCTGGTCGATCCGTTCCAGATATTGCGGGAAGCGGGAGTACCCGCCGGGCTTGAGGATATCCGAGGCGACCGTCACGCTCAGCGCGCCGCAGGAGAGGATCTCCGCGACGTTCCAGGCGTCCGCCCCGGCGGAGTAGGAGACGTTCAGCTCCCCGCCCGTATCGCGATGCAGCCGGTTCCACAGGTTCATCGTGATCGGATAGAGCGACCGCCCCGACATGTACATCTCGTCCCCGGGCATGACGCCGCGGTAGTTCCGCATGGCCAGCGTGTTGCTCAGCTTGACGCCGAAGAAGCGCCCGTGTTTCTCCCCGCTCTCCCGCATGGCGCGGATAATCTCCAACGCCTGCGCGTACTTCAGGTCGTGGTCGAAAACCGGGTCCGGTATTTCGATCCCCTCGTACCCCAGCGTCCGGTTCAGCGTCTCGCGGACGAACGCCGGCCCCATCAGCGTCGGGTTGAGCTTGACGAGGAGGTGGAAACCGCGCTCCTCCAGGAGGTATTTGGCGATCCTGCCGATCTCGTCCGGCGGACAGCCGTGCATCGTCGACAGCGTGCAGTTGTTCGTCAGGCAAGCAGGTACTTCTATATCGGCGAAATCGGGATAATCCCTGCGCAGCACCTCGCGATACTCGGTGACGAGCTCCCCGGCGTCCAGCATCGTGTCGATGAAGGCCTGCATGCGCGGCTCCAGAATCCCCTTCAGGTCGTAGCCGACGCTGAGGTTGAAGACCGTCCCGTCCGGCCCCTTCGCTTCCCATCCGATCAGGCGCCGCAGGACCGGAATCAGGACCCAGGCCTTGACGTACTCGCGAACGGACTGCTCCAGCTTCAGCTCCTGCGACCACTCGGCGTTGTACCCCTCGTCCTCCA
>DAIRUD010000203.1:0-4461 GCA_036803565.1 Synergistaceae bacterium
TTCGGGCCGCAGAAGGCCGAGCGCATATTTCCTGTGTAGAGGGATATCGTTCTCCTCCATGTAGCGCACCGCCGCCGCGATACGCTCCTTCGCCTCGGGGTGCGAGGGGTTGAAGAACTCGGGCCGCTTCAGTTTCTCGACCTCCAAACGCTCCTGCAGCGTCACCATCCCCGCCGGGTTGTAGCCGGCCCTCGACATGACGTCGATGCCGACGGCGTCCGCCTCCTTCTCCATCTCGATGCTGTATGTGCTCATCATGACCGTCTGCAGAGCCCCGCCGAGCATCATCGGAGCCGCGCTGCCCTCGCTCGCGCCCGCGATCGCGATCAGGATGGCGGCGATCGTCATACGGTTGTTTCGCGCCATCTGTGCGATCACATGTTTCCGATCGGCATGCGCCATTTCGTGTGCGACCACACCGGCAAGCTCCGAATCGGTCTTCACGAAATCCAACATCCCAGTCGTCACATACATCGGGCCGCCCGCCAACGCAAACGCGTTGACGATTTTCCAGTCCAGGATCTTGGCGTCGTAGGGTAGATCGCGCGTCATATGCGGCCGGAGGCGGTTGACGATGGTGTCCACCCGCGCCTGCAGAACGGGGTTGTGCACGACGACGAGACTCTTTTCTATCTCTTCGGCCCCTCGCCGCGCCAGCTTCCACTCCTCTTTCGTCATGTCCCCCGATGCGGGGGCGTCCACATCGCCCGACACGGCGGCGGCATCTGCCGACGAAAAGAACGGCGGAAACAACAGAATGCCCGAGAGGAGAAAAAGCGCAACGACAAGCGGAAAAGGCGGAAAAGAGCGTGCCGAAAAACAGGATTCCACGACACCACCCGTTCGATTTCCCACGATAACACCTCCCGGCGTCACATAACTTCTAGCCGCACGAGCATATCATAAAACAAAAAGGACCGTGGCGTCGACGCGCCCCGGTCCCGCTAGGCAACTTACGAAAATCAGTAGTGCGTCACGATTCCCTGTGCGTAACCGCGCATCGCGGTTCTGTTGCGTCCCATCCGCAAAAGCGTCTGGCGCATCTCGGCCAAATTCTCCTCCAACTTCTGGCGGATCTGCGTCTCCCGGTCCAGCAGGCGCTGCCCCAGCTCGCGGATCTCGTCGATGCGGCGAACGACCTGTTTGTAGCCGCTCTCGCCGATCCTGTCGGAAAGCGTGTTCCAAAAAGCCGGTCCTTCGCGCCCCTCCGAGAGGCCGAGGGAGGCGGAAATCTGATTCCAACGCTCCAACAGGACCTCCTGACGGGAAATGATGGACTGCTTCTCGCCCAGGACGAGCAGGAGGCCTTCCATATCCGAGGCGTTCACGCGCTCCTCCTCCGTATCGACGAGCGCGTCGAGGGATTTGTAGAGGCTCAGCTCCTCCTCCACGAGCGAATTGACGAGCTCGAAAAAATCAGTAGGCAAAATTCGTCCCCCCCGCCGGCGGCGCGACGGCCGCGACTTTTTTCTCCTTGGACGTCTCGACCTTCAGCTTCGCGATCGCCTCGACCCAGGTCGCCTTCAGGTCCTCCAGCATCTGGCGGACAATCCGCACCGGCTCCGGATCCTTTTTCACGTTGGCGTCGATCAGCTGGTAATACATGTAGTCGTACAGACGCATCAGGGAGGCGGCGACTTCTCCGCCCTGATCGAGATTGAGCGTGACCATCAACTCCCGCACCACGGACTGGGCCCGCTGCAGGTTGGTGTTGATCTGCTCCACATCGTTGACGTCGATGGCACGCTCCGCGGCGTGACACGCGCGGATTCCGATATCGTAGGTTATGATCAGCAACTGCTCTTTGGACGCCATCTGAATCTGGTTGACCCGATACGTATCCTGAGCCTGCTGTGCGAAACGTTCGTCCATTCGATCCGCCTCCTTTTCTCATTATCGGACGGTTCGTCTGATAAATTAGCGAGAATGTGCCTTTTGTTGCGCATGACCTGCTATACGGTTTTTGTACCGTATCCGCGTTTTTTTGTCGATACAAAACGGCCCATCTTTCGAGGGCGGATTTCGCCGATCCGCAACCGGCGAAGGCGGACGCGCCGGGCATACCCTTTTCGTGGTACAATTTTCCTCGTGTCCGTTTCTCGGAACCGCGTATTCCGACGACATAACGATGGAGAGGGGGCGAGGTGGATGAACCGCGACGAAAATGCGCCGACGGTCGGCGTCGTTCGCTACGGCGCCGGAAATGTCGGCAACGTGATTCGCGCGTTGAAAAAGCTAGACATGCGGCACGCGCTACTGGAAGATCCGCAAAGCCTCGCCGCGACCCAACCTTCCCTGCTGTTGCTGCCGGGTGTCGGCGCATTTCGGCCCGCCGCGGAGCGGCTTCGCCGGTCGGGATGGAGCGACGCGCTGTGCGATTGGGTAAGGAAGGAGCGCCCGCTTGTCGGGATTTGCGTCGGCATGCAGCTCCTGTGCACGAGCAGCGACGAGGATGGGCGGACCGACGGCCTCGGCTTTCTGGCCGGGCGCGTCGCCCGCTTCGCGGGCATTGCCAAAATCCCGCATATGGGTTGGAACGACGTCGTGTGGACCGGCGACGCGCCGTGTTACGCGCGCGAAGCCGATGCGCGCGCGTTTTATTTCGTCCACAGCTACGCCGTCTCGGAATCGCCGCACTGCATCGCGCGGACCGAAGTGGACGGCGTTTCTTTCTGCTCGGCGATGCGCAACGGCAACGTGCTCGGCTTTCAGTTCCATCCGGAGCGCAGCGGCCCGGAGGGCATCGCCTTTCTGGGAAGCATATTGCGAGGCCTGCTGCGGACAGACGACATAACGAAGGAGCGAGGTACATGCTGACAAAACGGATCATCCCCTGTCTCGACGTAAAAAACGGCCGGGTCGTCAAGGGCGTGAATTTCGTCGACCTCCGCGACGCGGGGGATCCCGCCACGCTGGCGGAGACGTACATGCGCGAGGGCGCCGACGAGCTTACGTTTCTCGACATCTCCGCGTCCACCGAGCGCCGTGCCACCATGCTGGCGTGGGTCGAGATCGTGGCGGACGCGATCTCCATTCCCTTCACCGTCGGCGGCGGCATCTCCTCGGCGGCGGACGCGGTCAAACTGATCGCCCTGGGGGCCGATAAAATCTCCCTCAATACGGCGGCGGTGGAACGGCCGGAGCTCATCTCCGCCTGCGCCGAAGCGCTGGGCTCGCAGGCGGTGGTCGTGGCGGTCGACGTGAAACGGGAAGGCGACCGCTGGCGCGTCTTCATCCGCGGCGGCGACGTCCCGACCGAGCGCGACGGGCTGGAGTGGTGCGAAGAGGCCGTGCGCCACGGCGCGGGCGAGCTTTTGATCACTTCGATGGACCGGGACGGAACGAAGGCGGGATACGACCTGCCGTTTCTGGAACAGGCGGCGCGCCGGGTCGACGTCCCGATCGTCGCCTCCGGCGGCGCGGGTACCATGCGACACGCCCTGGAGGCCTTTCAGGCGGGCGCGGACGCCGCGTTGATGGCCTCGGTCTTCCACTTCGGCGAGATCCGCATCGGCGACCTGAAACGCTACCTGCGGGAAAACGGCGTGCCGGTACGACTCTGAAGCCCGGCGCAAATTACATCATCATACGCAGGCACAAAAAAAAAAAGAGGCCGATAGGCCTCTTGTTTTCTGGTCGGGATGAGAGGATTCGAACCTCCGACCACCTGCACCCCATGCAGGTACGCTAGCCAGGCTGCGCTACATCCCGAAAGCAGAGGTATTGTACCGTTCTTTGGCCCGCAGGTCAAGAAGCATTTCGCTTCCCACCGCGTTCCCTCCGCTCAATCTCGGCGAAGGAGCGCGACGCTCTCCACGTGCGCGGTCTGTGGGAACATATCGAAGGCGTCCAGATTGCCAAGCGCGTAACCGCCCTCCGCCAGACGGGCGACATCGCGCGCCAACGTCGCCGGGTTGCAGGAGACGTAGACGATGCGACGAGGCGCAATGCGTCCGATACCGACGAGAACCCGCGGATCGCAGCCGGTGCGCGGCGGATCCAACACCACCGTATCGTATGCGCCGGCAGCCGCCCGCAGCGGGTCGGAGGCGAACTCCTCCGCCGCCTCGACGTGCACGCGCACATTCTCGATCCCGTTGCGCTCCATGTTCGCCTCCAGCAATCGCGCCGCCGGGCGCCACTCCTCCACCGCATCGACATGTTCGGCACAGGAGGCCAGGAAAGCGGTCAGGCCGCCCACGCCACTGTAGAGTTCGAGCAGCGAGCGCGCGGCGCCGTCCGCCAGAAGGGCGCCCACATGCGCAAACAGCGCCTCCGTCTGTTCTCTGTTGACTTGAAAGAAGGCGGAGACGTCGATCTCGAAGTCGAACGTACCCAGCCTCTGCAGGATCGTCCTCGCCCCGCTCAACGTCCGGAACACGGGTCCCCAGATAAAATTGCCGCGATCCGTCTTCAAATTGAAGACGGATCCGCGCACGCCGGGGTGTGCGGCGGCAAAGC
>DAIRUD010000204.1:0-4444 GCA_036803565.1 Synergistaceae bacterium
CAAATCATATAGAAACAGTTTCTTTGATATCCTCTTCTCTCCAGAAAAATAAAGAAACAAGTCGGCAAAATCGACAACAAAAATGCGTATATACAATACCAATCCACAGGGTAAATCAGCAAAATTTTATGATCATCCATGTTGCATACTCCCTCCCCTTTATAACATTCGCCTACCCCCCATTATTATAAAAACTCACTGAGAAAATTGAGGTCGTCAACATCAGGCAGAGTGATATATAGTCGATATTGCAAGCATACGCATCGCAATAGGCACAAAATACACCAAAATATCATTTAGTAAAAAACAAAAAACGACCTCGCGAGGCAACGATGACGCGCGAGGTCGTTTTTATCGCCGATCAGCGCTTCTCTTCGGCGGCCTTGGCGTCCAGGACCTCCTGTACTTCCTTCATACCGCCGAGGCCCTCGATATCCTCGACCGGCAGGGAGAAGATGATGCCGCGCGCTTCCGTGTTCATACCGAAGGCCTGGGTGATGGCGCGCATGATGTCGTTTTTCTTCTCGTGGGTCGTCAGGATGGCCACGATCTCCTTCTCCAGCTGGGCGGCGATGCCGAGGAATTTCGCGTCGTCCTCGACGCCCACCTTGCGCCCGTGCAGGACCGTGCCGCCGCGCGCGCCCGCCGCTTTGGCGGCCTCCATCAACGCATCCACATACCCCTGGTTGACGACCGACAGGATCAGGTCGAACTTCGGGGCGGTTTTGACGGTTTCCAATTTTTCATCCTCCCTCTCGTCTGCCTCGCAGCCGCAGTCCTTCATCAACAATTGCACGACCGACTGGTTCACCCCCGTCAGAGGCACGGTGAACGCGATGCCCTTACCCGGTTTCCGCAGTTGAAGGCTCTCGGAGAGCATGGCGAGAAGCGGCGGAATGCGATACTCGGGTTCGAGGCAGCAGATAAACGATTTGTTGCTCGAGTCCAGCCCCAGAACGGCCAGCAGGTCGGAACCGGCCGTCCCCTCCGCCAGGCAGATGAAGTGAACGCGGACATGCTTCTTGTAAAGGATATCCATCACTTTTTTCGTCTGCGGCCTGTCCACAATGACCACCATCAGTTTCAACGTACAGAGTTGCTTGGCGTCAGCCATCGGAGGCATCCTCCTCGTATTCGACGATGTCGTCGACACCCTGGATGTCGACGGTCTCTATCTGTTCGGCGACCTTCGTCTGCCGCGCGTAGATGAGCCCCATAAGCTGGATCGCGATGAGGGGCGTCATGGCCACCATCGCGACGACGCCGAAGGCGTCGGTGAGGACGTTGCCGCCGACGCCTTCGCAAGCGCCCATCGCAAAGGGCAGCAGGAACGTCGACGTCATCGGCCCGCTGGCGACGCCGCCGGAGTCGAACGCGACGCCGGTAAAGATCTTGGGGACGAACGCGGTCAGGGCAAGGGCGATCAGGTAGCCGGGAATCAGCAGCCAGAAGATCGACATGCCCGTCAGGATGCGGAGCATCGCCAGCGCCAAAGAGACGGCGACGCCCAGAGAGAGAGCGAGCTTCATCGCCCGCTGGGAGATGGTGCCGCCCGAGATCTCCTCGACCTGCTTGTTCAGGACGTGCACGGCGGGCTCCGCCGCGACGATGTAGTAGCCGATGAGCATGCCGAGCGGCAAAAGCGCCCACTTATACGCCGACATGCCGATCTGCGATCCCAACAGATGCCCCACCGGGATGAAGCCCACGTTCACACCTGCCAGAAACATCACCAGGCCGATCAGCGTGTAGACGAAACCGACGGAGATGGTCACCAGCTGGCGCTTGTTGAATCGCTTGGATATCAGCTGAAAGAAGACGAAAAAAGCGCAGATCGGCACGAGGGCGTAGAGCACGTCCTTCAGGTAATGCGGCAACTCCCGCGCGAACTGGACGGCGACGTCGCGCGTCGTCTCGACGCTGATCAGCTCCACCGGCGTATAGGTGGCGTCCGACGGATTGTACCCGATCCCCAGCAGCAACACCGCCAGCACGGGCCCGATGCTGGAGAGCGCCACCATGCCGAAGCTGTCGTCCTGCGCGTTTTTCGCATTTCTGGAGGCCGCCAGCCCGATGCCCAGCGCCATGATGAAGGGCACCGTGATCGGCCCGGTCGTGACCCCGCCGGAATCGAACGCCACCGCCACGAAGTCCTTGGGCGTGAAGGCGGAGACGGCGAAGACGATCAGATAAAACACGACCAGCATACGGGAAAAACTCAGGTTGAAGAGAACCCGCAGCAGCGCCACGACGAGGAAGAAACCGACGCCGAAGGCGATGGTCCCGATCAGGACGGAGTCCGGGATCGACGGCACCTGCCGCGCGAGCACCTGCAAATCGGGCTCCGCGACGGTAATGATGAACCCCATGAAAAATGTGAGGACGACGACGATCCAGATCCGCTTCGTCCCTCCGAAGTGCGAGCCGAGCGCCTCCCCCATCGGCATCATGGCGATATCCGCCCCGAGCGAGAAGAAACCCATCCCCACGACCAGCATCGACGCCCCGACGAGGAACATGATCGTCGTCCCGATCGGGATCGGCACCGCCGTCACGCTCAGGATGAAGACGATCGCCGTAATCGGCACGACGGAGGACAACGACTCGTAGATCTTTTCCTTCAGTTTTTTGTTCATCCGCTCACCTCGCCTCTCGCGCGGAAAACGCAGAAACGCGCCCCGCGATCAACTCCGATCTCCTCGATTATACCCGCCAGGCACACCGGCTGGAAGCGGCGCGGAAAAGACGGCGCGATTTCTATTCCGTCTCAGCCCCGTGCTCCTCCTCCAGCGGCTCGTGGTCTCCCTCGATCTCCACCTCTCCCGGCACCGCGAGCGGGGAGCGGGCGGCCGCTGCGCCCTCCATGTTGACATTGCCCGACATGTGGAGATCCATCTGCGGAAACGGGATCTCGATGCCCTCGGCGTCGAAACGCTCCTTGATGATCAGGCGCAACGCCCTCGCCGCTGCCCACTGCTCTCCCGGCCGCGTTTTGGCGTTGACGCGGAGCTGCACGTCGCTGTCGCCGAATTTCATGATGCCCAGCACGCTCGGCTTTCCGAGCACTGTGGAGGGGTTCTCCTCCGCCAGCCGCTCCGCGCAGCCCTCCAGCACCGCGAGCGCGTGCCGGATGTCGGTGTCGTAGGCCACGCCCACGTCGACCACGGCGATGGAATAGTTCTTCGTCTCGTTGACCACCGCGGAGATCGTCCCGTTGGGGATGACGATCTGGTTGCCGTTCGACGCGCGCAGCCGCGTCGCGCGCATGGTGAACGACTCGACCGTCCCGCTGTAAGCGCCGATGTCGACGAAGTCGCCGACGTTGAACTGATCCTCGATGAGGATGAAGAGGCCGTTGATGAAATCGCGGAGCACATTCTGCGCCGCCAGGGACAATCCCAGGCCGACGACGCCGATCCCCGCCAACAGCGGTTTGATGTCGATCCGCAGTTCGTCGAGAAAGATAAACAGGAAAAAAACGGCGTTCAGAAAGCGCACGCTCTGCACGAACAACCCCTTGAAGGTACCCACCCTGCGCTCGATCGCCGCGCGGTGCGACTCCGTCTTGAGGTGCCGCGTAAATAGGCATTCGATACAGGTGGTCCGGTTCAGCACCCTTTTGACGAAATAATCCGCGACATACCAGACCGCGATCGCGAGGAGCGGCCGCACGCCCCAGAGAAGCGCCTGCAACCCTTTTTCCAACACCCTTTCCATCACCGAGAGCGTCTCCATCCTTCCACCCCCTATCGCCTTTCGATCGTCTCGACCTCCACGTCCGGGATCATCTCTTCCAGCAGGTCGCGGACGTCGTCCTCCCGCTCGCCGGCGAACGGCATCTTCCAACCGCTCTTGTCGACCTCGAAAAAGACCATCATCTGCTTCCCGCGAAACGCCAGCGAGACGTGCGCGACATCCTCCCACGGCAGCACCCTGCGGACGACCCGTCCCCAACTGTGCACCTCCCGGACGACGCCGACGTCCGACAGGTACAGCTTGCGGCGGATTCCCGCCCCCCACAGGCAGACGAGGCCGACGAAGAGGTTGTAGGCGACCTTGTCGTGCAGTCCCGCCTCCGCATAGCTCCGGTAGGCGGTCGCCCAGAAAACGACACCCAGGACGATCGCGGCCGCGGACATCCATTTGGGCATCGGCTTGCTCAGGGTGGAGGAAATCAACACGGCCGGTTCCGGCATATCTGGACCCCCTCGATCAAGACGCATCAAGACGCTTGGTTTCGTGAAACGGTCTCGCCGCGCGAACGGCCCGCCGTCCCCCTCGCGGAGATGCATCCGAACCGAGTCCGTCGGCTGCGGGATGAAAGCGCCGGGCGGCGAACAGCCCATAGGATACCATACGCCGACATCGCCGGACATCGTACAAGACACCAATCCATCGCCAGAAACGCGCGGGCGGCGCCAAGCGCACCGAATAAAGGCGCGGG
>DAIRUD010000205.1:0-4440 GCA_036803565.1 Synergistaceae bacterium
CTGCCTGCCGCCGTCGCGATCGTCGCAGGTGACGGAGAGGTGCGTTCCGGCGCGGCGCAAGGCCAGGACAAAGGGCACGCTGACCTCGGCCAGGAAATCCAGCGATTCCCGCGCCGTATGCATGTCGCCAAGGATAAGCCCCTCGACACGGCGCGCCATGGCGAGGCTCATCTGCCTTCGCTGCATTTCCGGCTTGTCGTAGCTGTTGGTGACATAGGCGAAATAGCCCTGGTTCAGGGCGGCGTCCTCGATGCCTTCGTAAATGGTCGCCCAGATGATGTCGGAAAGGCGGGGGACGGAGACGCCTATCAGCCTGCTTTGCTGCTTCCGGAAGGTGATGGCGAGGGGATTCGGGCTGTACCCGTTTCGGGCGGCGAAGGTACGAATCCTCTCCACCGTCTCTTTCGAGGCGGCTTTGCGGGCAACGTCCGCGCCGAACTCCCTGCGCCCGGCGGCCGTGCCGCGCACCGCGCCGTACGAGAGGCTTCCCGCCGGGCAGGCGGCTAAGCAGGACAGGCAGAGGACGCAGCGCTCCCGATCCAACGACTTTTCCCCGGCGTCGACGCAGTTGGCGGGGCAGGCCGCCTCGCACCGCCCGCAGGAGGTGCAGGCATGCTTGTCCAGGACGATGCCGAAGGGCGCGAAGCGCGACGCCAGGCCGAGCGATACGCCCGCCGGGCACCAGTCGCAGAAACGCCTGCCCCGCGACAGGGCGAAGCCCAGGATGGCCGCCGGGACCGCGATCGAGAGGAAGAGTATCGGCGGTTGACCGGCGATCCCCTCGCGCAGCAGGGTCCGCAGCGCGATACAGCCCCTGCCGAAGGTCGAGATGGGGTCGGCGGCCACGGCCAGCGGGGCGAACCCCAGGGCGATGCCCGCCGCCGCCAAGAGGGGGATGGCGTAGCGTATCCCCGGCGGGCGGACGCAGCCCGTGCGGTTTCCGCGCCGGGACGCCGCGCGCCCGGCGCGCCAGAAGATCTCCTGCGCCGTTCCCAGGGGGCAGAAGACGGAGCAGAAAACCCTGCCCGCGAGCAGGGCGAGGACGAGGAAGAGCGCGACGGTTGCGGAGGCCGCGCCTGCCCCGACCGCCGCCGCCGAGAGCTGTGTGTGCATCAGGTCGGAGATGCGGGCGCTGTCGGTCAGCATCCCGCCGTACAGGGCGAGGAAGGCGGCGAGCACCGACAGCGCGGCCACACACCGCAGCACGAACAAGCCGCGGCGGCGCGTTCGCCGTTTTCCCCCCGCGTCCGCTCCGGCCATCAAAGGGCCAGTCGCTCGATCTTGAGCCGCGAGAGGTCGGTCGTGCCGAATCCGTACTCCGCCGCCAGCCGGATGTGTTCGATCTCGCCCGGCTTCCGGCCGAGCATCATCGAGGCGGCGGTGTCGGCGGCGGCCGTGTTGGGGGAGACGATTAGCGAGCCCATCTCGACGACGTCCTCGGGGGAGCCTCCGCGCGGTCCGTGGCGGGCGATGACGCGGTTGGCGTCGATGACGTTGAGGTCGGGCGCGCGGGCCCGCAGGAAGTCGGCGACGCAGCCCTGCAATCCCTTGGCGTGGTACTCGCGCCGGTCCCAGACGCAGCCCATGAGGTTTTTGATGGAGATGCTCACCCCGGCGCCGCCGTGGTGTTTCAGCACCGGAACGCTGATCAGCGTGTCGCAGGCCAGCAGCGACTCGTGGATCTTGGTCTCGGTCAGGGTCTTGCCGGATACCGCCGTCCGTTGGTAATAGCGCTCCTCGTGCGCCGGGGCGTAGGTCGCGCCGGATGTTTTGATCGCGTCCTCCATGCCCGAGCTGTTGCGCGAGCTCTCCCAGAACTCGATCGAGTGGTCCATGACCAGGACGCGCTTGGCTCCCGCGTCGAAGCAGTGCCGCACGACGGCGACGACCAGCTCGGGGGAGGTGTTGGCGGCTCCCGCGGCGGGGACGTCCCACGAAATGTTGGGCTTCACGACGACGGTGGCGCCCTTCCGGACGAAGCGTCCCATGCCGCCGACGGCCTTCATGCCCCGGTCGAACATCGCGGGCAGGGTGCCCCCGCGCAGCGCGACCAGGTCCGGGTAGGCGGATTGCTCCGCGGCGTTCGCCAGGTTGCGGATGCCCCTGGGCAGGAAGAGCACGCCCGCGCCGATACCGGCCGCCGCGGCTTTCTTCAGGAATTCGCGCCTGTCCATCGAATATCCCCCCAAATCGTAGAAAGTAGTCTATTTTGTCCGAACGACGCGAAATATGCAATTGGATTTATGTACAACATCGCCCGCCGCGATGTTTTTTCAAAGGCGGGGGGCGAGCGGACGGCGTCCCGGCGGTCTTGTTTTTTCAAGCGCCAGCGTGTATAAACGTGACGAGGGGGGATCGCCGTGGCGGAGTTCGACGACGAGAAGATCGAGCGGCTGGACAGGCTGGCGGAGCGGTTGGAGAACGTCGGGCTGGAGGACTACGTGCGCCTCTCGCGCAACCCCAATCGTTTGCTGTGGCTGAACTTCATCTCCGGCATCGCGCGGGGGCTGGGGTTCACTCTCGGGACGGCGCTGGTACTCGCCATTCTCTACAAGGTGCTGGCGCGTCTGATCAGCATGAACATCCCCTATCTGACGGAGATCCTCATCGATTTCGTGGAGATGATCAAAGGCATCCACTGAGCCCGCCGGTGTGCGGGAGGGCAAGTGAAGAGGGCCCTCGAGGGGCCCCCTTTACTTTCTTGTTGGAAGGGTGCTTGAAAGGACTTCAAATTATAGCGCGCGTTTTTTCCCTGTCAACCCTTTTTGCGCAAAACCCGCCCGGTTTTCCTTGATCGCCCGCTTCATCTCGTACATGCCGATGTCCGCCTCGTAGATCATGTCGTCGATGTCGGCGGTTTGCGGCGGACGGATCGAGTGCCCGACGGAGTAGCTGAGCTTCTCCAGGCTCTCCCGGCAGGCGATGTTGTAGTTGTCGATGCGTTGTTTCACCAGGTCGAGATAGGTGTGGACGACGCCCTCCCCGGCATGTTCGAAGATGGCGATGAACTCGTCCCCGCCGTAGCGCCCGACGAAGCCGAAGGGCGACGCCTCCGCCGCCAGGATGCGCGCGAAGTCGGCGATCATGCGGTCTCCGACCTGATGTCCCAGCTGGTCGTTGGCGACTTTGAGGTTGTTCATGTCGAACATGAGGACGGCCAGATCGCCCTCCGGGGGCGTCTTGCGCAGGCGCTCGATGGTCCGCTCGCAGCTCGCCCGGTTCTGTATCCGGGTGAGGGGGTCGACGAAGGCGATCTTGCCCAGGTCGGCCGCTTTGCGGGTGATGGCGCGCGTCCGGACGAAGTACGCGCCGCCGGCGACCGTCGCGAAGAGGGAGCCGGCGATGAGGGCGGTCTGGACGCGGAGCGTGCGGGCGATTTTGGCCTCCGAGAAGGTCTCGGCGGAGGTGATGGCCAGGTTCGCCAGCTCGAAAAATTCCTCGCTCGACTGGAAGAGCGCCTCCCGGTCCTGCCCCTCCCGCGCCCGGTAGATCTCCCGTTTCAGCTGCTCCCAGTGCGCCCGGATCTCGAACATGTTCTCGACGTAGACGGTGTCGGGCAGGAGGATCAGTTCGCCCGGCCCCCCGTCGTCCAGGAGGTCGAGGATGATCGCGTCGAGCCGGGTGATGAGCGCGTCGTTCGAGACGCCCATCAACTCCTCCTTGACGAGCTTCTGCGTGCTGCCCCGGATGAAGGCGACCTGTTTGACGACGCGGGTGTTGTCGCGAATGGCGTAGATCGAATGCAGAAACGAATAGCCGATCGCGAAGAAGATCATGATCGCCAGGGTGGCGGCGACCTCTTTTTTTCCCACGAACTTACCGATGCCCGGCATTATCCGAGGAACGTCACGAAGCCCTGGATCACGAACGCGTTCACGATATCGATGAAGAACGCGCCGACGATCGACACGAGGAAAAAGGCGCGCGGCGCGGGACCGTATTTGTTGGCCAGGGTCTGCATGTTGGCGATGGCGTTGGGCGTCGCGCCCAAGCCGAAGCCGCAGTGCCCGCCGGCGAGGACGGCGGCCTCGTAGTCCCGGCCGTTGAGGTTGAAGGTGACGAAGGTCGCGTACAGGGCCATCAGGAGAACCTGCCCGGTGAGGATGACCAGCATCGGAATCGCCAGGTCGACGAGCTGCCACAGTTTGAGCGACATCAGCGCCATCGCCAGGAAGAGCGACAGGGAGACGGAGCCGATGGTCTCGACGAGGCGGGCGTCCACCCGGTAGAGCCGGGTCGCGTCGGCGAGGTTGCGCACGACGATGCCCACGAACAGGGAGAAGAGGTAGGTCGGCACCTTGATGCCCAGTTTGACGAAATGGACGTACAGCACGGAGCCGATGCCCATGGCGAGCGTGAGCTGGAGGATGGTGCGGAGGACGTCGCCGCTGCCGATGGGCGCGCCGCCGTCCTCTGCCGCCGCCGTCTGTTCCGGGGTCG
>DAIRUD010000206.1:0-4439 GCA_036803565.1 Synergistaceae bacterium
GCGCGTCCGCCCGGTAGGGGACGTGGTAGTAGAAACCCTGGATATAGTCCGCGCCGGATTCCTTGCAGAAGTCGAATTGGTCCAGGTTTTCCACGCCGTTGATGCAAACCAGCTTGCCCATCGCGTGGCTCCAGTCGACGACCAGCTGCAGGAATCCCCGCGAGTATTCGTCGTTGAGGTTTTCCATGAACGAGGGAGCCGTCTTGATCAGGTCGAGCGGCAGGTCCTTGAGGCGCATGAACGAGGCGTTTCCGCCGCCGAAATCGTCCAGCACCAACCCGATGCCGCGCGCGCGCAACTGCCGCGCGACCGACTTCATGCGCTCCAGGGAGCCGACCGCCGTCCCCTCGTTCATGGCGATGCGGATGTTGGAGGGCAGCGCGCCGGCGCGACGGACGATCTCCTCGATCTTGTCGCCGATATCCTTCTGGAAAAGCTGTTTTTCGGAGATGTTGACCGTCATGGAGAGCGAGGGGTTGCCCGACTCGTTGATGCGCTTGCACAGGCGCGAGGCGCTTTCGAGGACGAAATCGCCGATCGGGGCCATGAAGCCCAGGTATTCCGCCAGAGGGATGAAATCCTTGGGCATGACCACGCTGCCGGATTCGTCCGTCATGCGCAACAACGCCTCCACGCCGATGATCCTGCCCGAGCGGATGTCCATGACCGGCTGGTAGTGCAGCTCGAAGCCCTCGAAGTTGTTGCGCATGGAGCGGCGCAACGCCGTCTCCGTGTGCGTGCGCAGGATCGTCTGCTCCCCCAGGGCCGCCTCGAAGAACTCGTAGCTGTTCTTGCCGCGCCGTTTCGCCTCGTACATCGCGATATCAGCATTCTTGATGATCGATTTGACGTTGTCCTCGTACCCCGAAAACATCACGACACCGATGCTGAGCGTACAGAAAAACTGCTTGTCCATCGCCTGCCACGGCCGCGACGCACGGTCGAGCAGAGCGTCCAGGTACTCCCGCACGCGGTCCGCGTCGTTGGGGTCGATCAAAATGACGAACTCGTCCCCGCCGAAGCGAAAGACCTTGTTGCGCCCATGGAACATCGCGCTCAGATAATCCGCGAACCCGACGAGAATCGCGTCTCCGTAGTCGTGGCCGTAGGAATCGTTGACGATCTTGAAGTCGTCCATGTCGATGAAAAAAAGCGTGCCGTTTTTTCCCGCGCCCTGCGCGTTCTGACAGGCAAGCCGCAGGTCGATGTCGCAGCGATAACGGTTGGGAAGGCCGGTGAGCGCGTCGTGATAGGCGATCCTCTCGATCGCCTCCGCGTTGCGCCGTTTCTCGGTCATGTCGTAGCACGTAACGAGCATCGCGTCCTGCCCATCGATCCACAGCACGAGTTCCTGCGAAACGTTGAGCCACTCCTCCGCCCGCTCGCTGTAGACCTCGAAGGTGGCGCAGACCTGCGCGTCGTCGCAGGCCACACGCAGATCGATGTCGAAATAGTCGCGATAGTCGTTCCCCACGCGCACTTTCCCGAAGGTCCGCTCGAAGGCGTGGTTGGCGAAAATGATACCGTTCGTGTGGGGGTTCAGCACGAAAATATAAGAGTCCACATTGTGCAGAACCGTCTCGCAGGTCCGCTGCGAGATGCGCAGTTGCTCGGCGGAGCGCTGCCGGACGAGCACCGTGGAAATCAGGTTGGAGACGTTCCTGAGAAAACGTGCGGTGTCCTCGTCCCACCTGCGCCGCACGACGCAGTCGTCGAAACAGACGAAGCCGTAATGCCGCCCGTACAGGTAGACCGAGAAAAAAGCGCTGGCGATCACGCCCTGTAGCTCGAACTCCCTTCGCGATTTTTCCGGGATCTCGCCGTAATTCACGAGCATCTGCCCTTCCTCGCGAAGTTTCGCGCGCACTTCCGGAATGGATGTTTCATCGTCGAGGCTGTAATTGATCTCCGCGATGGAGGGGATGCCCGTGTTGCACCATTCGTAGACGGCGCGGCTCGTCTTGTGGTCGGGGCTGTCCTGGAAGAGGACGACGCGGCTCGTATCGAGATACTCCCCCGTCTTGTCCAGGATGATCTGTAGCGCATTGTCCAGATCGGAGTCGTGCAGGCTCATGAGAATGTCGTTGAGGACGATGAGCTGGCGATGATGGGCGGAGAGAAGCACCTCCGAGGCCTCGTACTGGAAGTTGTTGGCGATGGCCACGTCGCAGATGCGCAGCCGCCCCTCGCCGTCCCGCTCGACCACGTTGAAGGCACTGACCGGAACGACGTCGCCGTTCCGGCAGACAAGCCTGTAGTGCAGGCGAAAGTCATCGATGCCGCGCGCCTCGTAATCCTGGATTTCCCTGGCCGCAACCGCACGGTCGTCGGGGTGGATCAAGTCGCACCACGTCAACTCGCCCCCCAGCAGATCCTCCCGGTCATAGCCGTAATCTTCGATATTCTTCGTGACGAAGAGGGTCCGCCACACGCCTTCTTCGTGTTGGAGGCGCAGCATCACGCCCGGTATATGTTCTACGATTTCGGCAAGATCCACCGCCGGACTCCCGTTCTTTTCCACCGTCGTTCCCCTTTTAGCGATAAATTCCTCCCGGCAATCGCGGCGCCTGCCTCGCGCGGAAATCAACACCTCGACAATGGTCGGCCGCGCGCGGCAAAACGGGATACCATGATTGCGCCAGATAATAGCACATCGAAAAACAAAATACAAACGCTATTATTTCTAAATTTCCAAGTTCTATTCTTACAAAATCGTCAAGAATTATCAATGTGGTTTTCGGATCATACCGCCAAAAACCGGACGAACGTCAATACACACGGCCCAACCGCCGTCGGGAAATTTCCCGTGAAGCGAAAAGCAAATCGGCGCGAATGTGATAGCATGTTCCCAGGGAGACACGGCGGCCGCGTCGGCGGCATGCGGAACGCCTCAAAGGGTGCTCCGTGCGCGCCTCGCTCTACCCGGAAGGGGATTTCGATACATGACGAAAGAACGCCGTACCATCGTACTGGTCCTCGGCGGCGCGAGAAGCGGCAAGAGCACATATGCCGAAAGGCTCGCGCACACCGCGGAGGATGTGACCTATATCGCCACGGCGGACTCGCGGGATGTGGAGATGGCGGAACGCATCCGCATTCATCGTGAACGCAGGCCCGCCGCGTGGAAGACGTGGGAAGGGGAGAGTCGACTGCTGCCCGCCGAAATCGGGGACATGCGCGGCACCCTCTTGCTGGATTGCCTGACCATGTTCCTGACCCGGCTTTTCCTCGACACCCCGGAAGCCGACGCGGACGACGAAACCGCCTGGTTGGAGCGCGAACGGCAGATTCTGCAAAGCGTCGGGACTCTGCTGGAAAATTTCCGCGCCGGTGCCGGTGCCGCCCGATTGATCGTCGTCAGCAACGAGGTCGGCTGGGGTCTCGTGCCCCCTTACCGGATGGGCAGACGTTTTCGCGATATGCAGGGACGCGCCAACCAGCTGGCCGCAAGCATGGCCGACGAGGCGTTCCTCGTCGCCGCGGGGCTCCCCCTTCGTCTGAAAGGAGCGCCGGAAACATGCGCGACCCCAGGCTGAAAACCGTCGAAGAATACGCCGAAAGGTTGCAGCAGGAGGCCGAGACGCCCGGCTTCCTCGCAAAGCTCGGCGGACGCCTGGCGACGACCTGGATGCTCTTCACGCGCATCCCCCTCCCCGCGGCCTGGCTGCCCCGAGAAGCGCGGCTGCCGGACGCCGACGACCTCGCCCTCGTCCCCGTCGCCGGAGCGGTCTTCGGCCTGCTCGCTGCACTGCCCGCCCAACTCGCCCTCCTCGCCCTGCCGCCGCTTCCCGCCGCATGGATATCCTGCGTCGTCTATGCGCTCTTCGGCTGGACGCTGCACCTCGACGGCTGGGGCGACCTCTGGGACGGCATCGGATCGGGGCGGCGCGGAGAGGCGATGCGCGCCGTCATGAAGGACAGCAACTGCGGCGCCTTCGGCGTCACCGGCATCGTGCTCGCGCTCTCCCTGCGCGCCGCCCTGCTCGCCGCCGTACACCCCGCGCTCTGGCTGCCCGCCTGCGCGCTCGCAGCGGGCGTCGGGCGATACGGCATCGCCGCCGCCGCCTACGTGGGCGAGTACCCCTGGGAGAAGGGGATGGGCCTGACCAACGTGCGCAATTTCAAAGGCTACCAGCTCTTCTGCGCCACGCTCGCGACGTGCCTGTTGTTGCCGCTCGGCCCCATCGCCTGGCTCGGCGGCATCCTCACGGCGGGCCTCTCCGGCGCGGGCCTCGCGCTCTGGTCGAACCGGACGCTCGGAGGAACGAACGGCGACGTGCTGGGCGCGTCCGCAGTGCTCGGCGAGTTGCTCGTCCTCGCCTGCTGCGCGATGGGCTAGCGCATAACGCGTTTCGGCGACGACAACCACGGCGGGGGCGCGCGCATCGAATCGACTTGCCGCGTCGCCCCGGCACCGCACGGCGGCGTACGCCTCCCGC
>DAIRUD010000207.1:0-4405 GCA_036803565.1 Synergistaceae bacterium
TTCATCGTCCGCAAGATGTCCGGCGGCATCGGCGTGGAGAGGATCTTCCCCGTCCACTGCCCGACCATCGACAAGATCGAGGTCACCCGCCTCGGCAAGGTCAAGCGCGCGAAACTCTACTACCTCCGCAAGCTCAGCGGCAAGGCGGCGCGCATCAAGGAGCGCAGAGAGTTCAACAAGTAGAGAAGGTCGAAACGCAAGGCTCCGCCTCTGGCAGAACACCCGCCGGGGGACGGCGCCCCTCGCACCCCTTCTCGCGCTTCGGTTTTCGCGAGGCGAAAATCGGAGCGTCGTAATCGCATCAAGGACTTCCTTGCTGTTGTCGGTAAGCGGCACAATTGTAAACCATTCTTTTGTTTTGTGGTTTACAATTGTGCCGCTTTTTGCTATCCTTCCTTTCGGGAGGGATGGCTTTGTCGTTGAAGGATGAGATACTTCGCATGTTGGACGGGGCGAACGGTGCCTGTGTTTCCGGAGAGGAGCTGGCGGGGCGTCTTTCCGTCTCCCGCGCGGCGGTCTGGAAGGCGGTGCGCGCGCTGCGGACGGACGGGTACGAAATTGAGGCCGCGACCAATCGCGGGTATCGCCTCCTCTCTGCGGCGGACGTCCTGACGCCCGCATCGATTCTCCCGTTTCTGAAGAACGACTCCGCGCCGGTGTATTGTCGCCACGCGCTGGGATCGACGAACTCCGAGGCCATGCGGCTGGCCATCGACGGCGCGCCGCACGGCACGGTCGTCCTGGCGGAGGAGCAGTCCGCCGGGCGCGGCAGGCGCGGGCGTGCCTTCTTCTCCCCGCCGCGCAGCGGCCTGTACATGAGTCTGATTTTCCGCCCGCAGGCGGCGCGGGGAGGCGGTTTCGTTTCCGCGACGGCGGCGGGTCGCGACGCCGCCGATGTCATCCTGCTCACCGTCGCCGCCGCCGTGGCCGTGTGCGAGGCGATCGAGGCGCTCACGCCCCGCGCGCCGAAGATCAAATGGGTCAACGATATCCTGCTGGACGGCAAAAAGGTCTGCGGAATCCTGACGGAGGCGGTGGGCGATCTAGAGAGCGCCTCTGTCGCCTGCCTCGTCGTCGGGATCGGCGTAAACCTTACGACGCCGGAGGATGGGTTCCCCGAGGAGCTGCGGGCGATTGCCGCATCGCTCGGCGGGGGCCTGCCGCGCGGACGTCTGGCGGCGGAGATCGCGAACCGCCTTTTCGATCGCTTCGACGACCTCTCCAACCCGGCGATGCTCGATGCCTACCGGGCCCGCTCCGTCGTGCTCGGGCGGCGGGTCCGCTATGTCGAGGCGGGGCGCGAGCGCGTCGGGAACGTCGTCGGGATCAACGATCGCGGCAACCTCGTGCTCGAGTCGGACGAGGGCACGAGCGTTTTGCAGGCGGGCGAGATTTTTCTCATGGAGCGGGCCGGATGAACCGCGGGGCCGAGGGCTCCATCGCCAAGCCGCGTTTCGATGTACGGGAACTGGCGTTGTGCGGCCTCTTTTCCGCGCTCGTCGCGCTCGGTGCGTTTCTCCGGATACCGATCCCGCCGGTGCCGGTGACGTTTCAATTCCTCTTCGCCAACCTTGCGGGCCTTCTGCTGGGCAGGCGGCTCGGGGCGCTCGCTGTCGGCGCCTATCTCGTCATCGGCCTGATGGGGCTGCCGGTCTTCACACGCGGCGGCGGATTGGGCTACGTCTTCGAGCCGACGTTCGGCTATCTCGTCGGGTACTGCGTCGGGGCCGGGGTGTCCGGCTGGATTTCCGAGCGCGGCGGCGGACGTTTCGTCGTGGACGTCCTCGCGGGCGTCGTCAACATCTCGATCGTCTACCTTCTCGGCGCGAGCTATCTGTACGTCCTCTACAACTACTACCTGAACTCGCCGATCGGCGCGAAAACCGTCGCGATCTCGTGCGTCCTGCTCTTCGTCCCGGCGGATATGGTGCACAGCGTGTTGGCGGCGCTCATCGTGCGGCGGCTGCGCCCCGTGCTGCAGCGGCGAAGGAACGGCCGATGAACGTCGCGTGCTTGAAGCGCGATGTGTTGAGCGGCGGTTCCATCGGCCGCGAAGAGGCGCTGGGGTTGTTTTCCGCGTTTCCGGGGCGGGGGGACGCCATTTGCGAGGCTGCGAACGAGATCCGGGAGCGCTTTTGCGGGAGTGTCTTCGACCTCTGTACGATCGTCAACGGCAAGAGCGGGGCCTGCTCGGAGGATTGCAAGTATTGCGCCCAGTCATCCCGCTTCGCGACGACGACGGAAGAATACCCGTTGCTCCCGCAAGCGGAAATTTTGCGTGACGTGCGCAAACATGCGGGGCGCGGCATCCCGCGCTACTCCGTGGTGACGTCGGGGCGCGCTTTGCCACGGGCGGAACTGGCAATGTTGTGCGATACATATCGGCAGATTGGCGCTGCGGGGGGCATCGCCCTCTGCGCCTCGCACGGGCTGCTTTCGCGCGACACCCTCGCCCTGCTGCGCGACGCCGGGGTGGAGCGGTATCACTGCAACCTCGAAACCTCGCGGCGCTATTTCCCGCAAATCTGCACAACCCACACCTACGACGAGAAGATCGGCACGATCCGCGCCGCGATGGACGTCGGCCTGTCCGTTTGCAGCGGCTGTATCGTCGGCATGGGCGAAGGGCCGGAGGATCGGGTCGATCTCGCGCTCGACCTGCGGCGGCTGGGGGTGAAATCCGTGCCGGTCAACGTGCTGAACCCGATCCCCGGCACGCCGTTCGCCGCGCTTGTCCCGATCGCGCCCGAGGAAGTGCGGGCGACCATCGCCGTCCTGCGTTTTCTTCTGCCGGACGCCGCAATCCGTCTCGCGGGAGGGCGCGGGCTCTTGCCCGACCGGGGGCGGATTTTATTCGCCGCCGGCGCCAACGCGGCCATCACCGGCGACATGCTGACGACCTCCGGTGTCACGGTCGAAGAAGATTTCGAGATGGCCGCATCGCTCGGCTTTACCGTAGGGGCTTTGTAAGGTTTCAAGCCTCTCTCTCACGGAGTGCAGGGGACGGTGTCCCCTGCCGGGGGTGCGGGGGTGGAGCCCCCGCGGTCCTAGCCCTTGGGCTTCTTCGTCTCGGCCATGCCGATCGCCTCGATCGAGTTGACGAAGAAGGCGTCGCTGCCGACAAGGTCGGTGATACCCGCCCGGTCGAACATCTTTTTCACCTTGGGGTTGACCCCCGCGAAACGGATGCCGGTTCCGGCGGCGATCCGCTCCCGGCAGTATTCGAAGAGCGACTGCACGCCGGACGTGTCGACGTACGGGACGCCCAGCATGGAGAGGACGAGGTTCTCCGCCTGGGCGCGCTTGATGCCGCTCTCGAAGGGCTCGATGGAGCCGAAGAAGACGGGGCCGACCACGTAGACGACCTGCGTCCGGCCGGAACGGTCCGTCTCGTTTTCCGCCCGGTCTTTGTCGACGTCGGTGATCGTCACGTTGAGATGGGACATCTCGGCGACGAAGGCGACCATGGCGAAGGATACGCCGACGGCGATGGCGATGGTCAGGTCGAAGACGACCGTCACCAGCATGGTGAGCAGAAACTTGGCCGCGCCCCAGTGGAATTTCCGCTCGAAGATATAGCGGATGCTGTGCCACTCGTTCATGCGCCACGCGGTCATCATGAGGACGCCCGCCAGGGACGCCAGGGGAATGCGCGACATGACCGGGGCCAGCAGGAACATCGAACAGAGCAGGACGACGCCCTGGACGATGCCGGTGAGGCGCGTGCGGCCGCCCGACTTGATGGCCACGCTGGAGCGGGCGATGGCGGCCGTCGCCGGGACGCCGCCGAGGAAGGGCAGGAGGATGTTGCCGATCCCCTGCGCGATCAGCTCGCGATCGCTGTTCAGTTTCTCCCCCTTCATCCGGCCGCCCGCCACGCCGCAGAGCAGGCTCTCGATCATGCCGAGCGCCGCGATACTGAACGCGGGGACCGTGATGATGTCCAGGCGGGTGGAGAGCAGGCCGGAGAGCGTGAGGCGCGACTCGTGCAGCAGCGTGCGGGGGATGTCGCCGACGAGCTCCACCGGGAGGCGGAAGACGAAGGCGACGAGCGTCGTCGCCAGGACGGCGGCGAGGGAGCCCGGGAACTTCGCCGCGAATTTCTTCGGCCAGAGGAGGATGATCGCGATGGACAGCAGGCCGATCGCCAGCGCGAAATAGTTGGGATCGAAGCCGTGCGCGAAGATGCCCCAGAAGCGCTCCAGCGTCTCCGCCCCCTCCGACTTGACCCCGAAAAGGTTCTCCATCTGCCCCAATGCGATGATCAGGGCGATGCCGGAGGTAAAGCCGACGATGACCGGAGCCGGGAGGTAATAGACGAGCTTTCCCATGCGGAAGAGCCCGGCGACGAGCAGGATGACGCCCGCCAGCGCGCCCGCCGCGAGGACGCCCTGCATGCCGAACT
>DAIRUD010000208.1:0-4399 GCA_036803565.1 Synergistaceae bacterium
CCCCCGGGCGCTTCCGTCGGCGGCCTCCAAGTATTGAACGCCTGCCTGCTCATTCCGCTGTCCGAGGAGCTGCTCTTTCGCGGCTATCTGCTGCGGCGCTTCCGCAGCCTCGGCACCGGCGTGGCGATCGGACTCACCGCCGCCCTCTTCGCGGCCCTACACCCGGCGGGCACGCAACAGATCTTCGCCTTGGCCTGCGGCCTGCTCTGGGGTGCAAACGCCGTCGCCAACGAATCGCTCGTCCCCTGCACGGCCGCCCACATCCTCTCCAACGGCGCGATGCTGTTGATCGTCCAGAGCGGCGTCGCCAACACGCTCTCCAACAGGATCGCGGAGGGCCCGTCCGCCCGCGTCGCCCTGGCGCTCCTGCTCGTCGCGGCCGCCGCCTGCTTTTTCCTGCAGCGCAGCCGCTTCCGCGAGCTGCGCGGTCGTTCCGCAGCGGAGGCGGGCATTCTCCTCCCGCCGGGCGAAACGCTGCGCATCGTCCTGCACTGGCCGATCCTGCTCATCCTCGCCGTCGGCACCTCCCTCTTCTCCCTCACCCTCTTCCACATGCTGACCATGCCGCTGGCGATGCGCCTTTACGCGCTGTAGCGCCGCCGGGCGAAGCGGCGCGACACGGACCCATCGGCGACGAATCCTCGTCAATTCACGGTCGAATTGAGTGGCAACCCGTCATTCGATATTCAAACAGACTTGAAATATTTCATGTCATATAATATGATCATCGTCAGTTAATTTTTCAGGCAAAGGACCAAACAATGAGGAGGAAAGCGGATGCTGAAGCTTACGGATGACGAGCGCCGCATGTTGGATGGCGAGTTCGGCGCGTTCCGGCAGAAGGCGATGGCGTTTAACGTGCGGTACGCCGGCGTATTGGGCGCCGAGGAGATGTGCGCCGTTTCGCGGGCGACTCTTTTCATCGGCGCACAACACTATCTCGACTGCTACGACAAGGACGAGGATTACGAGAAGATTTTCTCCGAGTTCTACCTTTGCAGCGACGAGCCGGTCGCCTTCGACCGCTTCGCGGACTGCTGCAAGACGCAAACCTGCGCGGCGGCCTGCGATTTCCGCGAGCGCGAGCGCACGCACGTCTCGCGGGAGCGGCACGAGCGGAACTGGGCCTACCTTCAGGCGACGCGGGCGCACGGGGTGAAGATCGTCGACTCCTGCACGCCGTATTACGTCGGGTGGATCCCGATGATGGGCGAGCACTTCGTCTCCACGGAGTCGAGCAATGTCGTGATCAGCAACTCCCTCTTCGGCGCGATGGGCAACTCCGACGGCGTCGAGGCCGCCGTCTGCGCCGCCATCACCGGCCGCACCCCCAAGTGGGGCATGCATGCCGCGGAGAACCGCTTCGCGGACTGCCTCGTGCGCCTCGACTGCAAGGCGGAGAGCGTCTACGATTGGGACCTGATCGGCTTTACGATCGGGCGGATGATCCCCAAGCACGTCGTCCCGGTGCTGACCGGCGACATCCACGGCATGGAGATCAACCGCATGCGGCAGCTCTGCGCCTCCATTTCCGTCACCAGCGCGACGGAGCTCTGCCACGTCGTCGGCGTCACGCCCGAGGCGCGCACGCTGGAGATGGCGGTCGGCCCGAAAAAGATCCTGCACGAGGTGGTCATCACCGACCGGGACTGCGACGCGTCGCTGGAGATGATCTGCAACCCCGGGAGCGGCCCCGTCGACTTCGTCTTCATCGGCTGCCCGCACCTCGCGCTCGACGAGATCAAGGACATCGCCGAATACCTGGAGGGACGCCGCGTCAAGGACGGCGTGGAATTGCAGATCTGGACCGACTACGCCATCCGGGCGATGGCGGACGTCAACGGTTACACGCAGGCCATCGAGGACGCGGGCGCGGCCCTGCTGACCGGCAGCTGCCCCGTCGTGATGCGCGAGGAGAGCCACGCCCACTCCCGGGCGATGGTGATGAACGGCGCCAAGCAGGCCTTCAGCATCAAGAACCAGACGGACGCACCCGTCTATTACGGCGACATGTACCGGTGCATCGACGCCGCGATCAGCGGCAGATGGGAGGGCGCGAAACGATGAGCACGACGACGATCCGGGGGCGCGGCGCCGTCTCCGGGAAAGCAGAGGGATACGCGGTGGTCTGCCCGGACAGCATCGCCGGCAATTCCGGCGCGCTCGGCGACGTGGACGGCGTGATCTACGAAAAGGGCAACGTCAACTACGGCGTCAGCATCAAGGACAAGATCCTCGTCGTCCCCTGCGCGAAGGGCTCGAACGGCTTTTCCGCGCATTTCAAGGGCGCGTATATCGCGGGCGTCCGCCCCGCCGGCTGGATCTCGACCAAGGTCGACGCGCGGCTGGGCGTGGCGCTGGCCAGCCTCAACCTGCCCGCCGTCGTCGACTTCGACGGCGTCGACCCGCTCGACGTCATCCGCACGGGCGACTACGTGCGCATCGACGGGGACACGGGAGAGGTGGTCATCACGAGGGAATCCTAAAGCGGCGAATCTCCGCGGGAAAGGAGGCGTTGTCCGGCCGCGTGCCGTTGCGTGCGTATTCGTATTCGCAGGAGTGCGGGATCATTCCGAAGACGAGAGGAAAGGTAGAGGATGATGAGAAAAAAACTGCTGTTCTGTCTGCTTTTGGTCTTTTGCGCCGCGCTGGCGGGAACCGCGTTTGCCGCGCCACGCCCCTTCAAGGCCGCGGTCGTCCAATTTAACCCCGTCCTGAACGAGCGGGACAAGAACATCGAGGACCTCGCCGTCGCGCTGGAAGAAGCGATGAAAAACGGGGCCAAGCTGATCGTCGCACCCGAGATGTCGACCACCGGATACTACTATTTGAACCGCAAGGCCATCACCCCGTTCGTCGACACGCTCCCGGGTAAGGCGACGGACGTCTTCTCCAAGCTGACGGCGAAGTACGACGCGTACGTCGTCTTCGGCCTGCCCGAAATGGACCCCGCGACCGGCCTCTACTATAACGCGGCGGCGCTCGTCGGCCCCGAGGGTTACATCGGCAACTACCGCAAGACGCACCAGTGGGAGACGGAGGAGCACTGGTCCAGCTACGGCGACCTCGGCGTCCCCGTATACGACACCAAGCTCGGCAGGATCGCCATCAACATCTGCATGGATTCCGCCTATTTCGAAACCGCCCGGCTCGCCGCCCTGGGCGGCGCGGACATCTTGGCGTTTCCGACGAACTCCACGGCGCAGGCCATCGCCGCGCTGCCCGCGCGCGCCATCCAGAACGGCCTGTTCATCGTCAGCGCCAACCGTTCGAACACCGAGATCGAATACCACATGCTCGGCGGCAGCGCGATCTGGGCTCCCGACGGCGCCTGCCTGACCGCCACGCCCCTGCTGTTGACGAAGGAGGAGGACGAGACGGGACCGGCGACGATCGCCTACGCGACGATCGACCCGGCGCAGTACCGCAACGCGGGCAAGGACCTGCTGCACACGCGCCGCCCCGAGCTGTACAAGGACCTGATGCTGCACATCGCGCCGTGGAACTACGTGAAGAGCACGGCGCCGCAGGAGTTGACGGGTTACGTCGTACAGTTCCGGCCGCGCGAGAACGACGCGGCGGGCAACACGGCGAAGATCCGCGCGCTTCTCGCGGCGGCGCTCGCAAACCCGGGCGGCGGCACCAAGACCCCGGACATCGTCGTCCTTCCGGAGAACGCGGTGTACGGAACCGCCTTCACCAAACAGTCGGTCGACACGGGGCTTTATGCGGAACTCGCGCGGGAATACGGCGTCTACCTGGTCGGCACCTTCGTGGAGCACGAGGCGGACAAGTGCTACATCGTCGCGGCCCTCTACGACCGCGAGGGCAACGTGGTCGGGCGTTACCGCAAGACCCACCTCGACGACGCCGAGAAGGCCTGGGCGTCGCCCGGCGACGATATCCCGATCTTCGTCACGGACATCGGCAGGATCGGCATCATCATCGGCGACGAGGTCCGCTACCCGGAGATCTCCGGACTGTTGGCGGTGGCGCGCGCCGACATGATCGCGGTCCCCTCCTCCTGGACGATCTGGGACGGCGGGGAGTGGCGCCTGCCGCCCGAGATGGCCGTCAACCGCTATCCCGATCGCTGCATGGTCCTCTGGGACGCAATCGGCATCGGCGCGCAGGCCTACACGCTGGTGGCGAACTACTCCGGCGACGATTATTTCGGCGGCAGCGGCATGTACACGCTGGACCCCCTTTACGGCCTGGACCAGCCGAAGGTGTTGGCGCGCGGCGAAGCCGCGTTCCAAGTCGATTTCCGCACCGTCCAGCCGGAATGGTGGTTCAATCAGGAGATGCTGATCCACTCCCGGCGCAGCACGTACTACAAACCGCTGATCCTCGAATAGGCGGCGAAAAACGGCAAAAAAGCAGCGCCGAACCGCCCGCG
>DAIRUD010000209.1:0-4396 GCA_036803565.1 Synergistaceae bacterium
CGCCGTCGCAGACGGCGCAATAACTGACGCCGCGCCCGGCGAACTCCGTCTCGCCCTTGCAGCCCGCCATGCGGAACGAGGAGCCGCTGGCGATGACGACCGCGTCCGCGGCGATCTCCCCCATGTTCGTGCGGACGATCTTCTCGTCGCCCTCCAGGGCCAGCCCCTCCACGGCGCAGTCGCGAAACTCCGGTCCGAAGGCCTCGGCGTGTTCGCGGAAGAGGCGGGCCAGCTCCATCCCCTCCGCCTTGCGATAGCCCGGGTAGTTTTCGATTTCGGCGGTGATATTGACCTGTCCGCCGTGCAGGCCTTTCTCCAGCACCAGCACGTCGAGGCCGGAGCGCCTGCCGTACAACGCGGCGGTCAGCCCCGCCGGGCCGGCGCCGATGATGACCAGTTGCCGTTTTTCCATGAGGAAATCGCCTCGTTTTTTACCGTTCGCTTTGAAATCGGCGACGTTTATTTTTTATCGGGATCTATTTTAGTCGCTTCGGGCGACTTCCGCCATACCGCAAACCTGCGAATTCCTCTTTGGTCGGAAAACGTCTCGGCATATTCCACGGAGGGTGCCGTTTTCTTCGCCCATTCCGCCAACCGGTCGATCTGTTCCGGCCCCCCGGTCTCGAAGAGCAGGGGGGCGTCGGGCTTGGCGAAATACGGAAGGCGCGCGAGCAGGAGGCGGCAGAGGTCGAGGCCGTCGTCGCCCCCGTCGAGAGCCATGCGCGGCTCGAAGTTGCGCACCTGGGGTTCCAGGCCGGGCAGCTCCTCCGTGGCGATGTAGGGGGGGTTACAGACGACCAGGTCGAGAGAATCCCGCGGGATCTGCGCCGCCGCGTCGCGCGGGTCGGCGCATGCGATCAGGGTGAGGCGGTCGGAGACGCCGTGCGTCGCCGCATTGCGCGCCGCGACCGCCAGGGCGCCCGCGCTGGCGTCCACGGCAAAGGCCCTGGCTGCGGGATGATCGGCGAGCAGGGTGATCGCGATGCAGCCGCTGCCCGTGCACCAGTCGGCGAAAACCGCGTCCGGCTTGCGGCGGATGTGGGCGTCGGCGCGGGCGGCCAAGATTTCGGTCTCCGGGCGGGGAATGAGGGTGCGGCGGTCGACGGCGAAGGTGCGGCCGCAGAAGAGCGCGTCGCCGAGCAGGTAGGCGAGCGGTTCCCCGGTGGCCCGCCGCAGGGCCAGCGTCAGGATGTCGGAGAGGGCGGCCTCCGACACGATGCGCTCGGGGTGCGTGTGCAGCAATGCGCGCGAGGTGCCCAGGACATGGCAAAAGAGCGCGTCCGCCTCGAAGAGGGGGCGCGCGACACCGCTCTCCTCGAGAAACGCGGCCATCGTCCGACGCAGGTTTCCGATCTTGGCGGCGGGCATGTTATGCGGCGAAGTGCTTCATTTTCTCCGCCTGGTCCGCCATGGTGAGGGCCTCGATCATCTCGTACAGGTCCCCCTCCATGATCTGGTCCAGCTTGTGCAGGGTCAGGCCGATGCGATGATCGGTTATCCGGTTCTGGGGAAAGTTGTAGGTGCGGATGCGCTCGGAGCGGTCCCCGGAGCCGACCTGCCCCTTGCGTTCGGCGGCCATGGCGTCCTGCCGCCTGCGCACCTCGATGTCGTAGAGTTTGGTGCGCAGGAACTGCATCGCCTTGGCGCGGTTCTTGATCTGCGAGCGCTCGTCCTGGCAGGTGACGACGACGCCGGACGGCAGGTGGGTGATGCGCACGGCGGAGTCGGTCATATTGACGTGCTGGCCGCCCGCGCCGCCGGACCGGTAGGTGTCGATCTTCAGGTCCTCCGACCGGATCTCGACGTCGACGTCCTCCGCCTCGGGGAGGACGGCGACGGTCGCCGCCGACGTGTGCACGCGCCCGCTGGCCTCGGTGGCGGGGACGCGCTGCACGCGGTGTACCCCGCTCTCGAATTTGAACTTGCTGTACGCGCCCGCCGCCTCGATGCGGAAGGCGATTTCCTTGTAGCCGCCGATGCCGGTCTCGTTCGCGTCCATGATCTCCACGCGCCAGCCCTCGCGCTCGGCGAAGCGCGAGTACATGCGGAAGAGGTCCGCCGCGAAGAGCGCGGCTTCGTCCCCGCCCGTGCCGCCGCGAATCTCGATGATGACGTTCTTGTCGTCGTCGCGGTCCTTGGGGAGGAGCAGGACGTGGATGGCCCGCTCCAGATCCGGAAGGCGCTCTTCGAGTTGCGCAAGCTCCTCCTTGGCCATGGCCCGCATTTCCTCGTCCGTCTCGGTCGCGACGAGCTCCTTCGAGCCCTCGATCTCGCGCGTGATGCGGCGGTACTCCTGGAAGGCCTCGATCACGGGTTCCAGCTCGACATGCTTTTTCCCCAGCACCTGCATCTCGGCGGGGTTGGACGCGACCTCGGGGGCCGCCATGCGCTCCTCGATCTCGCGATACGTCTTTTCGACTTCCTCAAGCTTGCTCCAGAGATCCATCTATTCCGTCACCTCGTCGGCCGCAGCGGCCAGATTCTCTTCGTTCGCCGGGAGCGTTCCGCCCGCCCCGGAGTCCTTGATGTCGCTGAGCGACGCGTACGGGTCGAGCGCCACCTCCAACGAGCGGATGGCGACCTCCAGCATGGAGGCGTCCGGCTCCCGCGTGGTGATGTATTGCAGGGACAGCGCGGGCATGATCAGGTACTTCCCCCATGTGTCCGACTGCGACGCGCCCTTGATGACCTCGTAGGAGAGGCCGACGACCAGGGGCAGGAGGACGACCCGTGCCAGCGCGCGCTGCCAGATCGGCCCGTCGCCGAAGAAGGAGAAGACGAAGATGCTCACGACGACGACGACCAGCAGGAAGGACGTCCCGCAGCGGCGGTGAATGCGCGAGCACGCCGCGACGCGCTCCGGCGTCAGGGGGATTTCGTTTTCGTAGGCGTTGATCGTCTTGTGCTCCGCCCCGTGGTAGCAGAAGACCCTCTGGATGTCTTTCCAGAGGCTGATGACGGAGACGTAACCGACGAAGACGGCGGCGCGCATCACGCCCTCGACGACGTTCTTCCCCGCGTAGGTCAAGCCGAGGTAGGCGGTGACGTGGTCGGACACCCAGACCGGAAGTGCGATGAAGAGCCCGACGACGAGGAGCAGCGCGAAAAAGATCGCCAGCGCCATGTGCCAGAACGAGAAGTCGTCCTCCTCGCCGAGCGCCTGCTCGGCGGAGATCGACAGCGCGCGCATGCCGATGCGCATCATCTCCACCATGGAGGCGAATCCCCGGACGACCGGCCACTTCCAGGCGCCCTTCTTGAGCCAGTCCGCGCCCAGCCACGCCTTGCACCAGAGGTCGC
The DNA here is from genome assembly GCA_036803565.1 of Synergistaceae bacterium. Lineage (GTDB taxonomy): Bacteria > Synergistota > Synergistia > Synergistales > Synergistaceae > DAIRUD01. The sequence goes on from DAIRUD010000209.1 coordinate 3,301, forward strand.
CGTCCGGCCTGCGGACGACGAGGCCCCAGTGGTCCGGGCCCTTCATCAGCACGCCCTCGATGACGGCCTGTCCTCCTACCGGGATGCGGCGGGGTTTGGAGCAGGACTGCGCGCCCTCCGCCCCTTCGGCCCAGAGGGCGGGAACGAGATGCGGGAGGCGGGCGGCCCGCTGGAGCGCCTTGCGTATTCGTCTCATGATGTCCTTTCCGCGTCCTCGGGGGACGCCGCGTCGTCGAGCAGCGCCTCGACGGACGGATAGGGCTCTCCGCAGGAATGAGCCTCCCGGCACGCGTGCTCCGTGATGCAGGAGGGGCCTGTGGAAGAAAAAAGTTCCGGGGCCGTCTCGTGGGCGAGCCGCAACATGCGGCGCGCCAGGTCGCGGATCTCCCACTGGGCCCGGCGACAGGTACGGACGGCGAAGAAGTGATGCAGCTCCCGCGCGTTCATGGTCAGGACCAGGCTCGTTTCCCAGCCGTGGGGCAGGAGAAAGCGCGCGTCCTCCTTGGCGATGCCCATGTCGAGGAGTCTGCGGTAGGCGGAAAACGCTTTTCGCGCCTCCTCCTGGAAGAGTTCCGCCGCTTCGGGATGAGCGGCGATTTTCGGCGGTATGACGACGCACGGCTCCCCCATCGCGACGTAGCGCTGGCTCTGCTGCGAGTAGCTGGCGATGCGGTGCCGCACGATTTGGTGCGTCGCCACCCGGCTGATCCCGTCGATGGCGTAGGTGAAGGAGGCGTGCTCGAAGGGGGACATGTGCCTCGCCGACCGCAGCGTCTCCAGAAATGCGCGCACCTTTGCCGCATCCAGGCCGTCGAACAGGTCGGAGGCGGATGACGGGCTGTAGCAGAGCTTCGCCGCCGCGGCGACGACGCGCGTCGGGTCGCAGGTGTGCGCGATGAGTTTGACTTCGAGGGGCATGGGGAGCCTCCTAATTCCAATTTCAGATCGTTGATCGTTGGCAGCGCGACAAATTTCCTCGGCCGATGTTAGCGATAGTCCTCGGGGCGGTCGAGCTGCTCCTTATGCACCGTTTGCGCCAAGCCTCCTTCTAAAAGGGAGGTACTCGGAGGGGTATTTGCCGCTGGAGCATTTTTAC
>DAIRUD010000210.1:0-4383 GCA_036803565.1 Synergistaceae bacterium
GATTTTTTCGCGCTCCGGCACGACCGCCCCGCTCAGGAGGCGAACCGCCGCGGGCGCAGCGCCGTCAGATGCGCCGCCAGCTTGCGCAGGGAGGTGTTCAACACCAGCGCCTCGGGGAAGGAGACGCTCTCCAGAATGGAGAGGGCGTCCTCGAAGCCGCCGACGTCGAAACTTGTGTGCGCGTCGCTGCCCACGACGACGGGTATCCCGGCACTCGCACAGGCGGCGGCGATGCGCTCGCAGTTTTCCCTGCTGCCCCGGCGGACCTTGACGGAATTGTTGTTGATCTCCAGCAGCTTGCCGTGCTCCTTCGCGGCGGCGACGACGCGGTCGACGTCGATGCGGAAGACCGGGTTGCCCGGATGGGATACCGCGTCGACGAGCGGGTGCTCCAGCACCCGGATCAAGGCGCGGGTGTTGGCCTCCACGTCTCCGCACGGCTCCAGAACGATGTCGTGGAAACCCGCCATGACGAAATCCAACCCCTCCAGAATCCGGTCCTCTAAATCCAGCCCGCCGTCGTAATCGATGATATTCGCCTCGACGCCGCGCAGAACCGTCACGCCGGAGATCCGCTTCGGCAGCATGAAGCTCGCGGCGAAATAGAGCGGGACGGGCGCGCCCTCCATCGCCGGACCGTGTTCGGTCAACGCGACGGCCTCCAGCCCCTTCCAATAGGCGGCCAGCGCCATCTCCTGCACCGTGCCGAAGGCGTGTCCCGACGCGATCGTGTGCGTATGCGTGTCCACAACAAGTTTCAAGGCGATCCACTCCTGTCGAACCCCGTATTTCCTTCATCATAGCATACGGCTATCCGGTCGGCTTCGGCATCCGCTATAATGGCCGGGCAACGGCAGGATTAAAAAACTCCGAAATGGGGGGAGCGTCATGAAGATAGCGCCGTTCGGCGTCGAACAGTGGATGAACGAGTGGGAGGAGGGAGCCGTCTCCAACCTCGCCGAGACCTGCGTGGACTCGCTCACGGTCGCGGAGCTGCTCGACCTCGCCGGACAGAGGGAGGAGATCCTGGAGCGCATGCTCGGGCTTCGCCTTTCGTACGGCGAGATCAAGGGCAGCGACGAACTGCTCGACGCGGTCGCATCGCTCTACGCCCACCAATCCCGCGACAACGTCATCGCCACGGGCGGCGGTGCCGCCGCCAACTTCCTCTCCCTCTACACGCTGGTCGAACCGGGTGACGAGGTCGTCTCCGTCTACCCGACCTACCAGCAGCTCTACAGCATTCCCGAGTCCTTCGGCGCGACGGTGAAGCTGCTGCGCCTGAAGCACGAGGACGGCTTCCTGCCCGACCCGGAGGCTCTGGAGCGCCTCGTCAGCCCCCGCACCAAGGTCATCTGCATCAACAACTCCAACAACCCGACGGGGAGCCTGATGACGCGGGAGCTGCTGGAACGGATCGTGGCCGTCGCCCGCTCCGTGGATGCCTGGATCCACTGCGACGAGGTATACCGTTTCATGGCCCACGATCCCGAGGCGGACGTCCCCTCCATCGCCGACATCTACGAAAAGGGCGTCGTCTCCAGCAGCCTCTCGAAATGCTTCTCCACGGCGGGCCTCCGCATCGGCTGGCTGATCGGCCCGCCGCGCTTTATCGAGGACGTCTTCACACGCCGCGATTACACGACTATCAGCTGCGGGCGGCTGGACGACCTGCTGGGACGGCTTGCCGTCCAAAACCGCGAACGGATTTTCGCCCGCAACCGCGACATCGTCCGCCGCGGGGCGGACATCCTCGACCGCTGGGTCGCACGCGAACCGCGCGTCGACTACGCCCGTCCCGCCGCCGGCACGACGGCGTTCCTGCGCTACGACTACGACGTCGCGTCGGCGGACTTCTGCGAGCGCCTGTATCGACGGGACGGCACGTTCCTGTTGCCGGGTAGCTGTTTCGGCCCGGAGTTCGACCGCTATCTGCGCATCGGCTACGCCTACGAACCGGAGAACCTGGAGGCGGGCCTCGCCAAGGTGTCCGCCTTCCTGCGCGAGCTGGAGGGGGAATCCCGATAGCGCCATGCGCCTCATCCGCAACGACCGCACATCGCCGTATTTCAACCTCGCCCTCGAGGAGGTCGCGCTGACGAGAATGACCGACGACGTCCTGATACTCTGGCGTAACGAGGCCGCCGTCATCGTCGGAAAGAATCAGAACGCGGCCGAGGAAGTCGACCTCGACTTCGTCCGCCAACGGAACATCGCGGTGGTCCGTCGCCAGTCGGGGGGAGGCGCGGTCTTCCACGACCTCGGCAACGTCAACTTCACCATCGTCCGCTCCATGGAACGGGGAGATTTCAGCAACTACGAGAAGTTCACCGCGCCCGTGATCGGCTACCTGGCGACGCTCGGCGTGCGGGCCGCGCTGCAGGGGCGCAACGACCTCGTCATCGACGGCATGAAGTTCTGCGGCAACGCGCAGGCGGCGCGCGGCGACCGCATCATGCACCACGGCTGCATCCTGTACAGCGCGGACTTCTCGGACCTGGTCGGCGCGCTGCGCCCCCGCCGGGCGAAGATCGAGAGCAAGGGCGTCAAATCCGTGCGCGCCCGCGTGACCAACATCGCCGACCACATGCCCCGCCCCCTGCCCGTCGAGGCGTTTCTCCAGGGGCTGGAAGCATATTTCGCGGAGCGTATGCCCGGCGTCGCACGACGCGACCTCACGGACGAGGAGGCCGACGCCGCGCGGCGACTGGTCGAGGAAAAGTACGCGACCTGGGAGTGGAACTTCGGCCGCGCCCCCGCCTACAACATGGAAAACGGCGCGCGCTTCGCCTTCGGCGCCGTCGACGTCCGCCTGCTGGTCGAGCGCGGCGTCGTCGCGGACATCTCCCTCAGCGGCGACTTCTTCGGCGCGCGGGACGTCTCGGTCCTGGAAACCCGCCTGCGCGGCCTCCGCCATGAACGCAGCGCGTTCGAAGCCGCATTGCGCGAATATCCCGTCGGGGAATTTATCTCCGGCATGACGGCGGAGGAGCTGATCGACCTCGTCTGTTGAGCGTCCCCGCGCCGGTCGCGCTTGGAGCGACGGAGCACGGACGCGCTTGTCTCCATATCCCGGAGCGGTGCGTATTTTGTTATAATCGAGCACACGACGCGTCCCGGCGGCAAACAAACCTCGGCAGGCGCGAGTCCGCGAAGCCACTTTCCACGAATCCGAACATTGCGAAGGTGAAACCATGCTGTTCATCGCTTTCATGATTATTTTGCTCGCCTTGGTATTGCGTTTCTCCTGGGGGAAAAAGCCGGTCGAGAGACACTTCGCGGAGATATCGTCCCTGTTGTTCTTTCTGGGCGGCGTCGCCGTCTCGGCGCACAAAAACGGCGCGATCATCGCCTTCTGGCACGCGTTGCTGCTGATCGCCGCCCTCTATATGTGGCATTTTATACTGCGATACGCCCCGGACGCCGAAATCACCGACAAGAGACAGATCGCCCCCCTTTTTATCCGCGACCTCTTCCGCGACATCGCCAAGAGGACAGCCGTCGTGGTACGGAAAATCGACGGCCCCGAGTACGCCGAAACCTTTCGGCAACGCGTCGAAGCCTTCGGCTGCCGCCTTGCGGCCGCGGCGGGAGCGCGGGGATGCAACCCGGACGACGTATTGGGAGGGCCCGCCGACACGGCGACGACCGCCCCGGAAACGAAACGGGAGGAGGACGGCCCGGACGACTTCGACGAGGGCTGCGGCATGGACGCGGACGAACCCGACACGGAGGACTTCCTGGAACCGTTCGATCCGGCCCGGCTGGTCCTCTCGGAGCATACCGCGAAAGCAAGCCCGCCGAAAACGTCCAGAGACGAAGAAATCGACGTCCCGGCCTTCCATGGAGGGGAGCCGGAAGACCGGGACGAAGAGAAACCCTCCCCGCCGGAGGACGACTTCGCGGACACCTCGCACAGGGACTACGACAAATCCGCTTCGCTGTCGAGAAAATACGGAAAGCGAAGCGCGGATTCTCCCTCCATGCTCCTGCCGATCCTAGCCGCCTTCATCCTGGCGGCCTGCGTGGGCGTGGCGCTCTACGCCCATTTCGACCCCGCAGGATTTTCGCGGCTGTTGCGAAACATCGGCCTGTGAAACCAGAGCGGATCGACATTGACATATTGTATTGATAAGAAAGGGACCCATGTGGGCTGGCTCCTCTAGGGGGGTGCGGGACAGAGCCCACAGGGCAAAAATGTTCCAGGTCCCCGGCGGAAGATGAGTCTCCGCCGGGGACCCCTGTTTATATCACCACGCTGCCCTCAAACGATTTGTGCACCTCGCAGTCGAGAATCACCTCGTCGCCCCGGTAGTCGACGGTCATGTCGCCGCCGTTCTGAATGACGCGGATTTTCGCGCTCTTGGCGCAGAAACCGTTCTC
>DAIRUD010000211.1:0-4380 GCA_036803565.1 Synergistaceae bacterium
GGCGAGGGCGTCCGGCGCGTTGAAGGGCGGGCGTCCGGAGAATCCGGCCCGCGCACCGGCGAGAACGGTCTCCAGATTGGCCACGGCGATGGCGTCGGCGAAGAGGTGCCGTACCTTGCGAAAGGATGGCGAGAAGTCCCACTCCCCGTTTCGTTCGGCAGCCGCCAACTGTTCCGGATGAATCAGGATGTCGCCGACGAAGACGATACGTGACCGTATCGTCGCCGACCCCTTCTCCGCCGGGAGGGCAGCGGCTGTCGACAGCGGAGGGGACGGGAGAAACGACAGCAGGAGCAGCAGACAAACGACGCGGACGCGGTTATTTCGCCTCAAACGCCTCGTACCAGTCCGAGTGGAGTGTGCGAAGCTCGTCGGCTCTCCGGGCGTCGTAGACGACGGCCCGCCATTCCTCGTCTGTCATGCGGCCCTCGCCGTGAGGGCGTGCGAATTCGTAGTAGGAGTAGACATATCCCTTGGCGACGCGCGGGCCGCCGGCGCGGTCGTTGACGAAAACGTATACGGCGCGCGGCGTGCCCGTCGCCGCGTGGAGCACGCGGCCTTCGAAGAAATCGGTCGCGACGTCCGTGACAAGGGCCATGCGCAGTTTTTCCCATTCGTCGTATTCCAGCTCCCGGCCTTGGGGCAGCAACAATTGCGCGGTGAAGGCGCGCGCCAGTTTCTTGATGCCGTCATAGTCGTCGAGCGTGAGCGCTTCCTCGCGCACCTCGCGTTCCGCGTAGCGCATCGCTTGGGCGCAAAGGCTGCGGAAGGTTTCGATCTTGTCGGCGTATTCGCGGTCCTCGGCGGGCTCCAGCGAGAAGGTGTCGAGGAAATGGGATAACCGGTCCAGAAGCGTGAGAATTGCGGCGAAGGTCTGCGGGTCCGGTTCGACGTACCCGCGCGGGGCCGGTGGGGCGAATTTGCCCGCGACCCAGCCTCCGTCGCCCATCTCGGCTCCACCCTGCTTGGCGTACAGCACCGTGTCGTGTTTCAGTTCCGCCCAGGATGCGGAGGCGGTGGACAGCTTCTTCCACTGCCATGGCTCCGACCGATAGAACACCTGTCGCGAGCCGGAGTCGAGAAAACCTGCCCGCAGCACGTCGAGCCAGCGGCTGTAGGCCGTGTCGTCGCCGTCCAGGAAGCGTCCGGCTTCGTCCGTCAGTCGCCGCAACGTCTCGGCATAGTGTTTCACCGCGTTATGACGCGCCGCGTAGCGTCGGGCCGCTTTCGAGCCGAGGACGGCCATGACGTCCGTCCCCTGTGGAAGGTTGCGGGGCTCCGCGTCGGTGCCGACGCGGGGAGAGGTCAGTTGATGCAGGACGTACGCGTCGAAGGTGAAGCGTTTGCCCGAGAGGCGGAATTCCGGCCTGCGGGTTGCCGCCTCCTCCTCCTTCGAGAGGTTGCCGGTCTCGCGGTCGCGAATTCTCGGCGCCGGTACCCGGCGGCGGATCTCCTCCGCCACCCGTTCGATTTCCCGCGCTTCCGCCAGCTTTCCCGCTTCGCCGAGCGTCCCGATCGCCTCCCGCGCAATATCGCGGTAGAGGCTGTAGGGGCCGTCGTCCGATCTGCCGATCAAAAAGTCGACGGGAGCCTGATAAGCGTCCCATGCTCCGGTCTTGGAGTCCAGGGCGAGGACGAGTAAAATCGCCGTCGATACGTTTTTCGGCTGCGTTTTTCCATCCGGACCGAACAGCGGCAATCCGGCATTGCCCAGAAAGGTCGCGGCGCGGAAATAGCTTTCCAGCTCCGGCGTGCCGGCGTAATGCCCGCGCGGCCGGTACTGGCTGTAATCCTCCGTTGCCCCGGTGATCCCCGACACGTCCCGTCCTTCGGCGCGCATGATCCTGCGGATTTCCTCCTGCGCGCGCGGGGAAAGGTCCGGCGGGGATTCCGTCTGCAGGAGAGCCAGCGGGATGGTGAGCATGTCCCGCGCGACTGCGCCCGATTCCCGCATCGCCTCCGGCAGCGAGGGCATTGTCCGGTCCAGGGCCGCCAGGGCTGCGACCAAGCCGTCTTGCAGCGCCGGTTTGAAAGCGGTCGCTTCGACCTTTTGCAACATGCGACTGAACAGCAGATGATACGCGTGCAGGAAGAGGTCCGTCGTGAGGAAATCCACCGTGTACTCCCCGGTATCGTTGTAGAGATCGCACATGTCGTCGACCGCGACGTATGCCGGGATCAACGGTTCCCGGTCGATGTGGAAACCGTCGCGCAGAAGCCGTTCCCGGGTCGACCGGGGAATGTCCTCGAAGGATGGGCGTTCGCTCGCGCGGTCGTCGTGGTAGGAAAAAAGAGCGTTTCGCATTTTAGCGGGCATCCACGCTTCCTCGTTTTTCGCGTGGTTCGGCCGATAATCCGCAAGCGGGCACAGGTCCTCCCCCCGCGCCCATGCGTAGCGCATCCCGATGCCGCTGTCCCCCCTTTCTTCGATGGAGGTGGAAAAGCCGAGCAGCAGCCACTCCCCGTCCTCGCGGGTCGTTTTGCCGAACGCCGCGACGACCTCGCCCACTCCGAGGGAATAATTCCAATGCGACAGTCGATACGTCCGGCCGTTGCGGTCCGTTGCCCCGGGTTGCAGCAACAACGTCGGAGCGTCGATCCGCACGATGAAAAAGCGAGCCGGGAAGGGCTCGTAATCGGGCAGTGGTTCCAGGCCTTTTCTCTCGACGTAACCAAGCGACCGGCCCCCTTCACTGTCGAAGAGTTCGGCCCACGTATCCGCGAACGCGGCGTCCCGCACCGGTCCCGTTTGGATGTGATTGCCGTAGACGACGATCCCCATGACATCCTCGCCGTCGACATAGCCGTCGTCCTCGATGACGTATTGTCCCCCCGGTTTTTCCAGAATCGGCACCGCTTCGTCCACGACGCACAGCCTCTCCCCGGCCGATGCCGCGGGAATCCCGCCGCACAAAAGAAGGGCGAGTATCGCGATCGAAAACAGTGCGCGTGGCTTTTTTCCTCTCCAATCGAAGCGGTTGCGAATGTTGCGTCGTCCCATCATGTGGATGCTCCTTCGATCGTATGATATGCAGATGCGTAAAGTCGCGTCGGCGGGTAGTTGCCGCGTTGGGTCTCTGTTCGACGAAACCTATTCGACGGTTGTCTATCATGATAGCACGTACGACATTCTTTCGTCCGCGAGATAGAAAAATGGCGGCGAGGCCCCCGTGAAAAGGCGCTGCCTGCCCCCGGTATTTCTTCGGTGCCACGTTTGCCTGTTGGCGGCATTGGGCGTTTTTTCCGGCGGCATCCGCCGAATGTGGTGTCACGCTGTTTCCCTTCGACAAATCCTTTGCGCGACATCGATTTGCGCACTTGACGAAGTCCGTAAAATTACTATGATTTACAAGGGGAGAATTCTATCGCCGGAACCTCGGCGATTTATTGTACAAGGCCGGGATATCGTTGGAAATACGGCATATGGAGGGGTTTTTATGATATCCCTGGACAGGGGAAATTTCGACAAAGAGGTTACGCAGAGCGATCTGCCCGTCGTCGTCAACCTCTGGGAGCCCCGTTGTCCCGCGTGTATCGCGTTGATGCCGCAGGTGGAGGGATTGGCCGTGGATTATGCGGGGCGTGTGAAATTCTGCAAGCTGAACCGCGCGAAAAACATGCGTTTGTGTCAGGATCTGCAATTGCATGCGAAGCGCGTCCCGACGTTTCTCTTCTACAGAAAGGGGAAGGAACCATGTTTTCGCCTATCGGACGACGAGGTCACGCTGGATTCGATTCGTCGCGCGGTGAACGATTTCATATGAGGAGGTGGGGAAATGGGTAAGCTGTTCGGGAAAAAACTGATCCTGCTTGGCGAGCGGGATGGCGTGCTCGCCGAAAGAATGGCCGCGTGTTTGCGGGATGCGGGCGCCGAGGTGGTGTTCTCCGAGTCGGAATGCTTCGACTGAGCCATCGTGCTGGCAATGGACCCGAAACTGCAGCGGGCGGTTCAGACCGCTGCGGAAGAGCATGGAGTCGATAGCACCGTCGTCATCCTGGGTCTGTCCGACCCGCGCGACGCGAAGTTGTACGCCGAGACGGTGACATCTGGCGATCCGACGCTCACGGGGCCGTTGAACGGAGTCTCGTTGGGACTCCCTGTATACCACATTTTCGAAGAATCGATGCGGGCGGAGGCAAATCCCGACGTGTGGAAAGAGGAAATGCACGTTCCCGAAAACCTCCTGCGGGTAACCGCTCTTTGTGCGGCTGTCGCCGATGTCCGCGCCCGAGGGAGTCGATACGCGTTGTAGGCCGATGTGGAATATCGGATTGCACTATTGACCGCAAAGCCGGGCATCTGTTAATATTATCTACGTTGCATTCGGCGGCATAGCCAAGTGGTAAGGCAGAGGACTGCAAATCCTTTACCCCCGGTTC
>DAIRUD010000212.1:0-4377 GCA_036803565.1 Synergistaceae bacterium
GAGCGCCGCGCGCATCACCTGCTGCGCGGCGCGGATCGCCTCCTCGGGGTCGTCCGTGGCCGGGGTGCTGATCGGAACCTCCCCGCCGACGATATATTGTTTGCCGTCGGGACCGGTCGTGTAGGAATAGCTCGCGCCTCCCGCAAACTGCCCGCCCACGGCCATATGCGCCGCTTCGTGCGCGATCACTTCGCGCTCGATACGCTTCAACTCGTTGACCTGCGCCTGCACGGCGGGGTCGTCCTCCGGATCGTCCCCCTCTTCGTCCTCCAACGCCTTCATACCGCGCGGGGACGCGGCCTCGCCGGCGTCCTTCGCCTGGTCGGGCGCCTCTTCCTTCGCGGCGCTTTCCTCCTTCTCGGGAGCGGAAACGCCGTCTACGGGATCGGCGTCCTGCGGCGAGGCACCGCTTTCGTCGGGCTGCTCGGCCTCCTGCGCGGCGTTCTCCGCACCGGCAACATACACACGCCCGTCCGGCCCGACTTCGTGTCGATAGGAAACGGCCCCCTGCGCGACCGCCCGGGACGTCGCCTCGGCATGCGCGTTGCCCGCGTCTTCTTCAACTCGCGAAAGGGGAGCGGCAGGATCCGGCCGCCGCACTTCCCGTTCGGCTTCCTTCACCAGATCCCACAAAAGAGATCGATGGCTCGGCGCGATCTGCAAGACTACCCCCTCCTCTCCAGCGATTTCACTTTAAGAAATTTTAGCACCAAAAACATCGTCTTTTCAAGAGGCAAGCGCGCAGGCAAAAACAGCGCCCTCATTTACAACTCCGTCAGCTCCTTGGGGAAGAACGTCAGCACCTGGCAACCGTTTTCCGTCACGATCGCGGTGTCCTCGATGCGAATGCCGCCCCACCCCGGCACATAGATCCCCGGCTCGACGGTAACGACCATCCCCGGCCGCAGCAGGACGTCGGCGTTTCGCCGCAGCGACGGCAACTCGTGGATCTCCAGCCCGACGCCGTGCCCCAACCCATGCTGGAACGCGGGGAAACCGGCCGCCTCGATCACCGCGACCGCGCGCTCGTGCACCTCGCGGCCGTTTACGCCCGGCGCGATCATGGCCAGCGCCTCGGCCTGAGCCCGCAGCACCGCCGCATATGCCCGTCGCTGCTCGTCCGAGGCTCTGCCGCAGACGAACGTACGGGTGGTGTCCGAGCGATAGCCGCACTTCGCCGCGCCGTAGTCGATCAACACCAAGTCGCCCTCCCGCAGAAACACGTCGCCCTGCGGGTTGGCGTGCGGCTGCGACGCCCGCGCACCGAACAGCACCATGGTGTCGAAGGAGACATCCTCCGCGCCACCGGTCTTCATTCGGTAGTCAAGCTCGATCTTCAGGTCGAGTTCGGAAACGCCGGTGCGCACAAGGGGCACAAGGTCCCGAAGCGCCCGGTCGGCAATCTGGCAGGCCGCGGCGATCATCGCCGCCTCGTCCGACGACTTGACGGCGCGCACCTCCTCCACAAGGGAGGCGGTCGGGACGAAAGCGACGCCGACCGACGAAAGCCGCGACTCGACCTCCGCATGCGTGCCCCAGGCGATGTCGTCTCTTTCGAACCCCATCTTCCCGATCCCGAGCTCCTTCGCCAGCGCCGCGACCACCTCGCCGAGCGGCGGATGCGGAGAGCGGTGGGGCAGCACCTTCGCCGTGCGGCACTCGCGCGCCCCCATCTCGGTGTAGCGCGAATCGGCGATCAGGAAATTCCCCCGCGACGACGCGAGCATGTAGCAATCGCCGCCGGTAAACCCTTCCAAATAGCGCTGGTTCGCCCCCTTCGTCAGAAAAAGCGCATCCAGCCCCTCGGCCTCCAATGCCTCGCACACCCGCTCGTTTCGCATATCCACCGGCAAGCACCCCATTCCCCCGGACACAAAAGCGTATCAGGTTTATTCACGATTGAGAGATTTAGCTACTTTTTCTTTTAGCATTTCGATCTTTTCACCGGGAACGCGGCCTCCTGAAAAATCTCCGTGCCGTAATATATCGGAAACGTGTTGAAGTACCGGACGATTCCCTTCCTCGGCCAAAACTTCCAAATATCGAATCAGCGCATCCGGTTCGAATAAGCGCGCAAGAAGCGCATCCAACTCATAAGTACATTTCGCGCACAAAAGTCCCATATTCCTTTTGATCGCACAGACGAACTGCCTCTTCTGAAACTCCGTGAAATCCACGACATTGACCGCACGCACAAATTCGGGGAAGCTGTCTTGCCCCACGAATTTCACATCGGAAAACAGATCCATGATAAATCGGAAATCGCGATCCGGGATCGCCGTTTTATCGGGATACATCGCCGACAATACGTGGATCGCCCTCTTCACATGCGTATCGGGCAAGCCATCGAAATACTTCTTTAATCGAGCACCGGGAAAATCGTCCTCAAGGATATCTTGGATTGCCGCTCGTATTTCGGAATCCTTCCTGCTCATTGCAACTCGCCCTCTTTTGCGCAATGCGACTTCCCAAGACTCTGCCGCCACACCTGCGAACATAACGGAGTTCGTTATTATTACGAGAACGCATCTTTCGTTTAAATTATATCTTATAAATCTTTCGCAGGCCTATTTCGCCATATCAAAAGCTGTTTTGATTTTCATACCAACTTGTGATGAATGCAGTAAGAATCACAATCTCTTGGGCTGCCTATGGGAGGGTCTGCAGGATTGATGAAAACCCTGTCGCCCTCAACTTGGCATAATTCCAATGATAAATTCAATCGCTCATAATGATCGGCCACGTGGCAGCACTCCCCCAGTCGGCTCTGCCTTGGCGAAACGGTCCCAGCAAACGCCGTTTCGGTCACGCGCGGTTACGCGCATCAAAAAACCGGGGGATCGCTCCCCCGGTCATTCACGTGAATGAAACGCCGAAACCAGTCGGCGCTATTTCCCCTTCTTCGCCTTCACGTATGCGTCGATGGCCGCCGCCGCGTCCTTGCCCGCGCCCATGGCGAGAATGACCGTCGCCGCGCCGGTGACGATGTCGCCGCCCGCGTAGATGCCGGGGATCGATGTCGCGCCCGTCTTGGGGTCGGCGTCGATGTAGCCCCACTTGTTGAGCTTGAGGTCGGGGCAGGTGGAGAGCAGCACTTTGTTCGCCGCCTGGCCGATGGCCTCGATGGCGGTGTCGGCCTCGATGAAGAAGTCGCTACCCGCGACGGGCACGGGACGCCTGCGGCCGGACGCGTCCGGCTCGCCCAGCTCCATGCGGATGCAGGTGACGCCTCTGAGCTTGCCTTTGCCGTCGTCCTCGTAGACCGTCGGGTTGGTCAGCCAGTGAAACTCGATGCCCTCCTCGACCGCGTGGTGATACTCCTCGATGCGGGCGGGGAGTTCGGTCAGCGAACGCCGGTAGACGATGGCGACGTGCTCCGCTCCCAGGCGCTTCGCGGAACGCGCGGCATCCATGGCGACGTTGCCGCCGCCGACGACCACGACGCGCTTGGATATCTTGGTCGGCGTGTCGTAGGCCGGGAACTCGTACGCGTGCATCAGGTTGATGCGGGTCAGGTACTCGCTGGCCGAGTAGACGCCGTTCAGCGTCGTGCCGGGAACGCCCTGGAAATTCGGCGCGCCCGCGCCCACGCCGATAAACACGGCGTCGAACGTCTCGGACAATTCCTGCAAGGTGATCGTCTTGCCGATGACGACGTTCGGCTCGAAGGTCACGCCGAGGTCGGTGATGGCCTTGATCTCCATGTCGACGATGGACTTCGGCAGGCGGAACTCCGGGATGCCGTACATCAGCACGCCGCCCGGCGCGTGCAGGGCCTCGTACATCGTCACCTGGTAGCCCAGCTTGGCCAGGTCCCCGGCGACCGTAAGGCAGGCGGGGCCGGAGCCGACGACCGCGACGGTGCCGATCTTCGCGGCGGGGACCTCCGCCCTCTGCGTCGTCGGCTGGGCGTAGTTCCAGTCCGCCACAAGACGCTCCAATTTGCCGATGGCGACGGGCTCGAAATCCTTCGCCCGGCCCAGCTTGCACACGCCCTCGCACTGCGTCTCCTGCGGGCAGACGCGCCCGCAGACGGCGGGAAGGTTGGTGTATTTGGCCATGATCCGCGCCGCCTCGGGCATATCGCCCTCGCGAATGGCCAGGATAAAGCCGGGAATGTCGATGGCCACGGGGCAACCGGGGACACAGGGAGCGTCCTTGCACTGAAGGCACCGCTTGGCCTCCTCGACGCCCTCCTCGAGCGTGTAGCCCAGGCAGACCTCTTTGAAATTGCCGATCCGCGCCGCGGCGTCCTGTTCCGCGATGGGGGTCTTCTTCTTACTCACAGCCATGCCGGATCACCCACTTCCGTCTCGTATTTCTCCATGGAGATCTTTTCCTCGTCCCGGTACTGGGTCATGCGGTTCATGAACTCGT
>DAIRUD010000213.1:0-4373 GCA_036803565.1 Synergistaceae bacterium
CCCTCAGAAGGAGCGCCGCCAAGGGTGACTGAGGGAGACCTGCCCTGCTTGAAATCATTGATTTGATCTAAAAATGGAATTATAGATATATCAGATTGTTCGAGGAAAAGATTTTTATTTGTATTTATTTGGCTTGTTTGCTTGCAAATGCGATGCTGTGTTTCTGCGCATTCTTTCCGTTTGGATTATTATTAGAAAATTCTTGACTCCTGATATATCTGTGATAGACTTTGAACAAGGAGCAGTGGACGACATGAACGATGGCAGGCCGGCGGAAACCCTTCGGGAAAAGGTATACGGTTACCTGAAGGAGCAAATCAACGCACACAAGTTGATGAGCGGGGAGTTTCTCGACCTCAAGGAGCTCGGGCGGGAGTTGGGGATGAGCAGAACGCCTCTGCGGGATGCGCTGTTTCAACTCGAGTCCGAGGGCTTTATCACGATATACCCGCGACGGGGCGTGATGCTCAACTCCTTGGACCTCAAGACGGTGCGCGATATCTACGAGATCGTCGGCGCTTTGGAGAGCGCGATCCTGGTGAACGTCGCCGTGAAATTTCGCGAACGGGATATCCAGCGGATGGCCGAGCTCAACCGGGTGATGGCGGACCGTCTGGCGGCGGGGGATTACGACGAATATTACCGGCACAACGTCGCGTTTCACGACGTCTTCCTCGGGAAGTCGGACAACGGCGAGATGCTTCGTTACGCCAGGATACAGCGCGAACGCCTGTACGATTTTCCGAAGTCGAGGGGCTTTTTGAAGGAGTGGGAGGAGAGCAACCTCCGAGAGCACCGCGAAATGGTCCGCCTGCTGGAGAAGGGCGATTTCAACGCCGCGGCGGAATACCTGCGAGACGTGCATTGGTCGTATGCCGTGCAGGAAAGATACATCAGAAGATATTATTTTGCCTTGAAGGGCGATTGACTTTTTGCATACGGTGGTGTCGGGAATGAATGAAACTGCTGCGCGGCAAACCGAAGGGAGCGGGATCGTCTTCGACGTGAAGCGTTACACGCTGCACGACGGCCCCGGCATTCGCGTTTCGATCCACCTCAAGGGGTGTCCCCTCGCCTGCTGGTGGTGCCACAACCCCGAGAGTCAGTCTTACTCGCCGCAGCTCCTCTTCCGCGAGGATCGCTGTATCGCCTGCAACGCCTGCGTCGCGGCGTGCCCCAACGGGGCCGTGTCGGTCGAAAGCGGTGCGCTGGTTACCGATCCTGCCGCCTGTACCGGAACGGGCGTCTGCGCCGATGTCTGCCCCTCCGGTGCCCGCGAGATCTGCGGCCGGAGGATGCGCGTCTCCCAGGTAATGGAGCAGATTTTGAAGGAGCGTCTTTTTTTCGAGCAGTCGGGCGGCGGTGTGACGTTGACCGGCGGCGAGCCTCTCGGCCAGCCCGAATTCGCCAAGGGAATCCTGCAGGCCTGCAAGGCCAGCGAGCTGCACACGGCCGTGGATACCTGCGGCTTCGTCGGCCGGTCCGTTTTGATGGATGTCCTGCCCTACACCGATTTGTTTCTCTACGACCTGAAGCACATGGATCCGGAGATGCACCGGAAGTACACGGGCGTCGACAACGCGGTGATCCTGGACAACCTGCTCGCGCTCGGCGAGGCCGGGGCCGCGATCTGGGCGCGGATTCCCTTCATACCGGGGATCAATACGGACGAGAAGAATATTCGCGCGACGGGGGAGTTCCTGCGAGGTGTGAAGGGCGTCCGGCAAGTGCACCTGCTGCCCTATCACAACGCGGCGGAGGACAAGCACGGACGCTGGAACATGCCCTACAAACTGGAGGGCGTTTACGCACCCACGGAGCATGCGCTCCGTGCGGCGGCGAAACTTTTGGAATCATACGGCGTGCCGACGGTCGTCGGCGGGTAGCCGGGCGTATCGACCGCAACATTCGTATTTGCAGGGATCTGCAACGATCGGAATTCGTCAGGAGGGACGCGAGATGAACGAACGTATCGAAAGGCTGCGCAAGGAGAGTTTCGAAACACGCCCCAGTTTTTCCGCGGAGCGTGCGGTGCTGGAGACGGAGTTCTACAGGGAGAACGACGGGAAATACGCGACGCCGGTTCTCCGTGGGTTGAACTTCAAATATATCTGCGAAAAGAAGGCCATCTACATCGGCCCCGACGAGTTGATCGTGGGGGAGCGCGGCCCCCGGCCGAAGGCGGTTTCCTCCTTCCCCGAACTTCCCTGCCACTCCATCGAGGACTTGGAGATCCTGAACTCGCGCGAAATGCAGAATTACGCGGTCGACCCCCGGGATATCGAGCTGTATCGCGAGACCGTCATCCCCTACTGGCGCGGGCGCAGCATGCGCGACAAGGCGTTCGCGCGCATGCCGCAAAAGTGGCTGGATCTCTATGAGGCGGGTACCTTTACGGAGTTCGGGGAACAGCGCGCGTTCGGGCACACGGCGTTGGACGGGCTCGTCTACGAAAAGGGTATGCTGGACCTGAAGCGGGATATCGCCGAGGCCCGCGCAAAGCTGGATTTCCTCAACGATCCGGAGGCGACGGCGAAGGATGACGAGCTGCAGGGGATGGATTACTCCTGCGACGCGGTGATCATCTTCGCGGAGCGCCACGCGGATCTCGCGGAGGAGATGGCGGCGAAGGAGACGAACCCGACGCGGAAGGCCGAGCTGTTGAAGATCGCGGACGTCTGCCGCTGGGTTCCCGCCCATGCGCCGCGCGATTTCTGGGAGGCCGTGCAGATGTACTGGTTCGTCCACCTCGGGACGATTACCGAGCTGAACGGTTGGGATGCGATGAGCCCCGGCCACCTCGACCAGCATCTCGCGCCCTTCTACGCGAAGGGCGTCGCGGACGGTACGCTGGACCGCGAGAAGGCCAAGGAGCTGATCTCCTGCTTCTGGATCAAGGTCAACAACACGCCCGCGCCCCCCAAGGTCGGCGTGACGGCGGCGGAGAGCGGTACCTACAACGATTTTACGAACATCAATCTCGCCGGACTGAAGCGCGACGGCACCGACGGATCGAGCGAGGTGACCTACATCGTCCTCGAGGTCGTCGACGAGTTGCGGCTCCTGCAGCCGCAGTGCAACATACAGGTCAGCGCGCGCACCCCGGACCAGGTGCTCCGCGCGGCGGGCCGGGTCATCCGCAACGGCATGGGATACCCCTCCGTCTTCAACGCCGACGTCGTTATCCAAGAACAAATGCGGGTCGGGAAGACCCTGGAGGACGCGCGCGAGGGCGGGACGAGCGGCTGCATCGAGACGGGCTGCGCGGGCAAGGAAGCGTACCTGCTCCACGGTTATCTGAATACGCCGAAGGTTCTGGAGCTGGCCCTCAACGACGGCGTGGACCCGATGACCGGCAAGCAGGTTTCCATCAAAACCGGGGATCCGAAGGACTTCAAGTCCTTCGAGGACGTCTACGCCGCGTTCGAGAAACAACTTCGTTACGTCGTGCAGACGAAGATCGAGGTCGACAATTACCTGCGGGCGCGCTATGCGGAGTTCTTCCCGGCGACCTTCCTCTCCGTCGTTATCCGCGACTGCATCCAGAACGGGAAGGACTATTACAACGGCGGCCCGCGTTACAACAGCGACTACATCCAGTGCACCGGCATCGGCACCATCACGGACAGCCTGTCGGCCGTCAAGAAACACGTCTTCGAGGAAAAGAAGGTCTCGCTTCCGGAGCTCGTCTCCGCCTGCAACAAGAACTGGGAGGGCGAGGAGGCGCTGCGCCTCACCATGTGGAACAAGACGCCCTTCTACGGCAACGACGACGACGTCGCGGATGCGATCATGCAGCGGGTATACGGCAGCCTCTTCGAGACGATCGACGGCCAGCGCAGCATTCTCGGGCCGACGTACCACCTCAATATGCTGTCGACGACCTGCCACAACTACTTCGGCAAGATGACGGCGGCGTCGCCGAACGGGCGCTTCCGCGGCATGCCGATCTCCGACGGCACCTCCCCCAGCCACGGCGCGGACCGCAACGGCCCCACGGCGGTCGTCAAATCGCTCGGCAAGATGGACCAGGTGAAGTCGGGCGGCACCCTGCTCAACCAGCGCTTCCTGCCCTCCGTGCTGGCGGGCGAGGAGGGGATGAACGGCCTTGTCAACCTCATCCGTACGTACTTTAAGTTGGGCGGGCATCATATCCAGTTCAACGTCGTCGACGAGGAGACCCTGCGCGATGCACAGGCGCACCCCGAAAACTACCGGGGTTTGCTCGTCCGCGTCGCCGGGTACAGCGATTATTTCGTGGATCTCGACGCGTACCATCAGGAGGAGATCATCGCACGGACGGCGCAGGAGGCCATCTGATCGATCTGCGGGCGCGAGCCCGTTCCGTTGCGCGAGATGCGAAGCGCCCCGCC
>DAIRUD010000214.1:0-4340 GCA_036803565.1 Synergistaceae bacterium
GGGCAGGCCTGTTTCGACAAGGGCGATACCAAGAACACCTACGGCACCGGCTGCTTCATGCTGATGAACATCGGCGACAAGCCGGTCGATTCGCAGAACGGGCTTCTCACCACGGCGGGCTACAGCCTGGAGGAGGGCAAGTGCGTCTACGCGCTGGAGGGCTCCATCGCCAACACGGGCTCGGCGGTGCAGTGGCTGCGCGACAATCTGAAGATCGTCGACGAGTCCCCGGACAGCGAGTACATGGCGGGCAAGGTGGACGACACCGGCGGCGTCTACTTCGTCCCGGCCTTCTCCGGCCTCTACGCGCCCTACTGGGACATGACGGCGCGGGGCGTCATCGTCGGGCTGACCCGCTTCGTCCGCAAGGAGCACATCATCCGGGCGACGCTGGAGTGCATCTGCTACCAGACGCGCGACGTCGTCGAGGCGATGAACAAGGACTCCGGCGTTCCCCTGGCGGAGTTGAAGGTGGACGGCGGCGCGGTCAAGAACAACCTGATGATGCAGATGCAGTCCGACATCCTCGGCGCGAAGGTCGTCCGCCCGGTCGTCAACGAGACGACGGCGCTGGGCGCGGCTTACGCGGCGGGCCTGGCTGTCGGCTTCTGGAAGGACACCACGGATCTGCGCAAGAACTGGGCGGAGGACGTCTCCTTCGACACCCTCGTCTCCGACGAGAAGCGCGAGGCCGGGTACAAGGGCTGGAAAAAGGCCATCGAAAAGGCCAAGGGCTGGCTCGACTAGAGGCGAACGGGCGGCGGCGTCCGCAGGGGCGGGGGAGAGCGCTCTCCCGCCCCTGCGTCTACTCCGCGTGACGGTGCCTCGCGCGGGACGAGCTTGCCGACGCGCGCCGCGTCCCGAAACATCGTATCGTCCGTCTCGATCGTACCGAAATTTCCCCGATCCATCGCACCGACAATCGGTAACTTTTTCGTCTTTTGCGCCATACTACAATCGATTTTTATGTCCTGTTCTGCTACATTGCCAAAAAGCAGGGGGGTGATGGGTTTTGCAGGGATTATGCAGAGAATGCGGCGATTACGATGTGGTGATCGTCGGCGCCGGAATCGTCGGAAGCACGATTGCCAGGGAACTGTCGCGGTACAGTTTGCGCATCGCGGTTCTGGACCGGGCTTCGGACCTTCCCTACGGTGCCTCCCGGGCGAACAGCTCGATGATCCACGGCGGTTTTGACGACACGCCGGGGACCGTCAAGTCGAAGTTCTGCTCGGCGGGGAACCGCCTGTATCACGAACTGCACGAGGAACTCGACTTCGAACTGCGCGAATGCGGTTCCTTCGTCTGCGCGAAGGACGAAGGCGAGTGCCGCCATCTGGAGAAGCTTCTCGACAACGGCAGAAGGAACGGCGTGCCGGGGTTGGAGATCGTCTCCGGGGACGCGCTGCGGACCAAGGAGCCGAACACGTCTCCGGACATCGTCGCGGCCCTTTGGTCGCCGACGGCGGCGATCGTCAACAACTTCGAGGCGTCGCTGGCCTTCCTGGACAACGCGCGGCAGAACGGCGCGGAGCTGTTCATGGAGACGACCGTTACGGGGGTTCTCTTCGACGACGACCGTGCGTGTGTGCGGGGTGTCTCGACGAATCGGGGCGCGTTTCATGCCCCCGTCGTGGTCAACGCGGCGGGCGTCAACTCCGATCTCCTCTCGCGCCTGGCGGGCGACGACAGCTTCAGCATCCGTCCGACGCGCGGGGAATATTATATCTTCGACCGCCGCGCCGGGGACCTGGTGACGTCGTTCCTCTTCTCCTGTCCGTCCGTACACGGCAAGGGCATCACCGTGGCGCGGACGGCGGACGACAACCTGCTGATCGGACCGACCTCCGTCGTCCAGGCGGACCGGGAGGCACGACAGACGACGTGGCCGGGGCTGGAGTGGGCGATGGAGGGCGCGCGGCGCCTGGTGCCGGACATCCCCGCGCACCTCGCCATCACGACGTTCTCCGGCGTGCGGGCCAACGCGGCCAACGGCGATTTTCACATCCGCGCGCTCGACCGCCCCAAGGGCTTCGTGAACGTGGCGGGTATCAAGTCCCCCGGGTTGACGAGCGCGCCCGCCATCGCGCTGCACGTTGTGGAACTGATGCGGGACGCGTTGGGCGACGTCGTGAAATTCGAGAAGAATCCGCGGTTCGTGCCGGAGCGCAAGCATATTCCGCGCTTCATGTACATGTCGATGGAGGAGCGGGCGCGGCGGGCGAAGGAGGATCCGCGGTGGGGGCAGATCGTCTGCCGCTGCGAGAGCGTTACCGAGGCGCAGGTCGTCGAGGCCGTCCGTAGGGGCGCGCGCACGGTGGCCGGGGTGAAACTCTGGGTACGCCCCGGGGCGGGACGCTGCCAGGGCGGTTTCTGCGCCCCCCGCGTCGTCGAGATCCTGGCGCGCGAGCTCGGCGTCTCGCCGCTGGAGATCACGCGGCACGGAGGGGATTCCCATCTGCTGACGGGCAGGACGAAGGAGCCGTTGCTGCCGGGAGAGCCGTCATGAAATATATCGAAAATATCAGGCGGGTGGATGTGGCGATCGTCGGGGGTGGTCCCGCGGGGATCGCCGCCGCCATCGCCGCCAAGCGCGAGGGGGCGGAGAACGTCGTCGTTTTCGAGCGCGACTGGGAACCGGGCGGCATCCTGCAACAGTGCATCCATCCCGGTTTCGGCCTGCACACCTTCGGCGAGGAACTGACCGGTCCCGAATACATGGATCGCTATATCGCGCAGGCGCACGAAGCGCGGGTCGAATTCGCGCTCAACACGATGGTGTTTCATATGGACCCGCCGCCGGAACGAAGCGGGCGAAAATATGCGAGCTTTTGGACCATGAATCCGCAGCGGGGCGTCGAACATGTGGAGGCGAAGGTCCTCGTGCTGGCGATGGGCTGCCGGGAGCGCCCGGCGGGGGCGCTGCCCGTCGCGGGAAGTCGTCCGTCCGGCGTCTATACCGCCGGAACGGCGCAGCGCTTCGTCAACATGGAGGGCTTCATGCCCGGGAAAAAGGTTGCCATCATGGGGACCGGCGACATCGGCATGATCATGGCGCGACGCATGGTGCTGGAGGGCGCGGAGGTCGTCGGCGTCTACGAAATCATGCCCTGGGTCTCCGGGCTGCGCCGCAACATCGCCCAGTGCCTCGACGACTTCGGCATCCCCTATTACCTCAACCACAGCGTCCGCACGCTGCACGGGCGGGGGCGGTTGGAGGGCGTCTCCGTCGTGGAGATCGGGCCGGACCGCAGGCCGGTTATGGGGAGCGAGAAATTCGTGGACTGCGACACGCTGCTTTTGGCGGTCGGCCTCATCCCGGAGAACGAGCTCTCGCGCATGGCGGGCATCGACATCTGCCCCGGCACGAACGGGCCCGTCGTCAACGAACTCCTGCAGACGAGCGAGCCTTGCGTCTTCGCCGCGGGCAACGTCGTCGTCGTCTACGACCTCGTCGACTTCGTCAGCCGGGAGGGCGAGCGCGCGGGGCGGAGTGCCGCGCTGTACGCGGCGGGCAAGCTGAAGGACGGTGGACGGCGGCTGGCTGTGGAGGCCGGTGAGAACATCCGCGTCGTCTCCCCGCAGTACCTGACGGCGGGGGAGGACGTCACCGTCTACATCCGCGTGGCGGAACCCGTGGAGGCGCGCTGCCGCCTGTACGCCGAGCCGGGGATCTCCTCGCAGATTCTTCGCTACGCCCGGCCGGGCGAGATGAACGAGATCCGCGTCGACGCGGAAAAGCTGCGGGCGTTGCCGGAGGATACGAAAAGCGTGAAGATCGGATTGGAGGTCGTTTCCGGTGCCGACGACTAGAAAGTTCCTGTGCGTTTCCTGTCCGGTCGGCTGTGCGCTGACGGTGACGCTGGAGGAAACGCGGGTTCTGGCGGTGGAGGGCAACCAGTGCCCGCGCGGCATCAAGTACGCCGAGAACGAGGCGGTGAACCCCGTCCGCACCTTCACCTCGACGGTGCGCGTCCGGGGCGGAACGCTGCCCGTCTGCGCCGTGCGCAGCCGCGAGCCGCTGCCGCTGGCGAGCGTCTTCCGCGTCAGCCGCGAGGTGGCCGGGGTGACGGTCGACGCGCCCGTCCGGATCGGACAGGTGCTGATCGAAAACGTTTGCGGGACCGGAACGGATATCGTGGCCAGCAGGTCCCTGCCCCGGTGTTCCTGATGCGCGACGGGGGTTTTTGTCTTTTCGAGCGCGTCCCCATTTTATCCAGCATGGCGACCTCGAAGCGGGTGACATAGAAAATTGCGTGAAGAGAATCGGGATCCAGGGGAGCCGACTCTCCTGCCGGGGGCTTTTTGTCAGGGGCGGACCTCCGCGAAGTGAAAATGCC
>DAIRUD010000215.1:0-4308 GCA_036803565.1 Synergistaceae bacterium
GCGAATTCGGCGATGATCCGGTCGCCCCCCTGGTGCCCGAGGAAATCGTTGGTCAGCTTCAAGTCGTTCATGTCGAACATGAAGACGGCGATATCCGCGTCGCCCGGCTCCCGGCGGAGGCGCTCGATCAGCCGCTCGCAGCTGGCCCGGTTGTCCAGCGCGGTCAGGACGTCGACATAGGCGATCTTGCCCAGGACGTCCGCCCGCCGTTTCACCGCGCGCACGCGCACGTAGAAGAGCAGTCCGCAGGCGATCAGCAGGATGAAGATGCCGTTCACGCCGACGAGGATGCGGCGGATGCGCCGGACCTGCTTTTCCGAGTACCGCTCGGCGGAGAAGACCGTTTTGTTGACCAGCTCGAAATAGTTTTGGCTCGAGGCGAAAAGCTCGTCCGGGGCCGCGCCCGCCCGCACCTCGCCGATCAACCCCTTGAGGACTGCCCAGTGGGCCCGCACCTTGCGCATGTTCTCGAGATAATCCTCGTCCGGAAGAACGACCAGGCGGTTGGGTCCCTCACCGGTCAGCAGTTCGTCGACGATCGAGTCCAGCCGCTTCACGAGGGCGTCGTCGGGATACCAGTCCGAGCGCCCGGCGAAGGAGGGATCGTTGCGGGAGAGGTACCAGCCCATGATCTCCTCCTTCATCAGCTTCTGCGTCGCGCCGCGCACGATGCCGACGAAGTTGACCACCCTGGCGTTGCCCTGCAGCAGGCGGATGGAGGACAGCGAGATGACGCTCACGAAGGCGAACAGCAGAATCACGATCCCGATCGCCAGATACTCCTTTTTCTCCCACAGCTTCTTCATAGCGCCTCCTCCAAAACCCGGTACAACGTCTCCACATCGATCGGTTTCGGCACGTAGCCGTCCATCCCCGCCGCGCGCGCGCGCTCGACGTCCTCCTGCATGACGTTCGCCGTCATGGCCACGATTTTCACACCCTCCACGCTCGTCCTGCCGCAGGCGCGGATCTCCCGCGTCGCGGTGCAGCCGTCCATGACGGGCATCTGCATATCCATCAGGATCAGGTCGAAGGGGCCGGCCCGCGAGTCGAGCACCGCTTCCAACGCTTCCTTGCCGTTGCCCGCCGTCTCGATCAGCACGCCGCTGCCGTCCAGCAGCCCGGCGACGACCTCGCGGTTGATCTCGATATCGTCCACGATCAGAATGCGCTTGCCCGCCAGGTTGCCCGGAGCGGACACGGCCTGCGGCGGGCGCTCTTCGACGCGCTCCTGCGCGGGGACCCGGATCGTGAAGCGGAAGACCGACCCTTTGCCCGGTTCGGACTCCAGCTCGATATCCCCGCCCATCATCCGCACGATGTTCTGCGCGATGGCCAGGCCGAGCCCCGTTCCGCCGTAAAGGCGCGATATGCCCGCGTTGGCCTGGGCGAAGGGGGTGAACAGCTTCCCCGCCTGCTCCGGCGCGATGCCGATGCCGTCGTCCTCCACGGTGAAGCGATAGACCCCGTCGCCGTCCATGTGGGCCAGTTCCTCGACCTTCAGGGTCACCCGCCCCCCCGCGTCGGTGAACTTGACCGCGTTGGAGAGGAGGTTGAGCAGGACCTGGTTGAGGCGCAGCATATCCGTCCGGATGCCGTCGTGCCGGATTTCGCCGATCTCGGCGCGCAGGTCGAGCCCTTTCTCCTTCGCCTTGACGTCGATCATCGCCAGTACCAGCCGCACATCCCCGGCCAGGGAGAACGGCGTCTCATCCAGCATCAGGCCGCCCGCCTCGATTTTCGAAAAATCGAGGACGTCGTTGATGATTCCCAGCAGGTGTTTCGAGCTATCCTCCACCTTGCCGATGGCCTCGCGCATTTTATCCGGCGACGAGGCGTTGAGGGCGATCTGGGCCATGCCGATGATCGCGTTGAGCGGCGTGCGGATCTCGTGGCTCATTCTGGAAAGGAAGTCGCTCTTGGCCCGGACGGCCTCTTTCGAGCACCGGATCTGTTCCCCCAGGCTCTCCCCCTGCCGCTGCAACGCCTTCCGCAGATCGGCGACGGCGCGCCGACAGCGCAGGAGCTTCGCCGTCGCGTAAGCGAGCGCGGCGAGCGCCGCGCACAAGGCCGCGCAGGTCGCAACAAGCGGATTCATCCGGAGCCTCACCCCCAAACGGCATCCGGGCGGGTGGGCCGACTACGGAAACGTCCACGCCGAACGGACCGTCCTGTCTCTGTCTCATAGGCGCGGCCCCCGGTGGCAAAGGCACCGCGCAGGGTTGCGGAACCCGCCCTCCGGCACGTCCCCGCCGCCCTCCGGCGACCGGCGTTCGAGGCCCGCGCCCCGAACCGCCCGCGCGTCTCTCCGCCATGCGGCGACCGCATCCGCGACGGAAAACGCATCGTAATGTTTACTCACCGTCTATCGCGATTCCAGTATACACGATAGATTTGCGCCTTGCACGATACGAGTCCCCAATCGCCGCTTTGTCGTATCTCCGTTTATCGCCGCATTACCGTGAATTTTTCCGAGGGGAGCGAAGATCGGTTTGCATATGACAAACCGCTTTCACGCCGACGCCGATGCCAAAGACATCGCGCACCGCAAAGGCGCGACCGGCCGCTGCCGTCGTCCGCTTTTTCGGCACGGCGGCCGCCGTGGGCGGAAGCCCGCGTTACGAAGGCCGCACCGGAACTTCGTTGCTTCGCTTCGCGGGGCCTCGCCCTCGACAAAACCGTCCGAGGGGGCGAATCCGCCGCCGCCCCCGGCTCGCTCCCGCAATCGTCCGCGATCGGCCCGTCCTACCCTTGCTCCTTGAATCGCCAACCGTTGAAGGTCATGCCGCCCTCCAGCACCTTCGTGTCCCGGTAGCCGAAATGCCGCAGGCGATTCTGCAGGAAATACGCGCCCTTGCCGCGCGCGCAGACGAGCAGCAGCTTCGCGTCCTTCGGCAGCTCCGGCAGCGGGCCGTGTACCGTCTCCGGGTTTACGTACAGCGCGCCGGGCACCGTTGCCGTCCGTCCGGCGTCCACGAGCCGCCAGCCGTCGTACGCGCCCGCCTGGAAGTCGACGGGGTCGACCGAGTCCATGTTGCCCGCCATCTTGTTGATCAGGACGTTGGCGGCGGCGGCCACCGGGTGAATGGCCGTGGAGAAGGGCGGCGCGTAGGCGAAGTCCATGTTGTGGAGCTGGGGCAGCGTCGCCCCGAGCGAGATCGCCGTCACCGCGACGTCCACCGCCTTGTCCACCCCGCCGCCGCCGAACACCTGCATGCCCAGCAGCCGCATGGTGCCGCACTCGGCGACCATCTTGACGATCAGCACCGACGCGCCGGGGTAGTAATGCGGCCTGCCGTCCACGACGGCGATCGCCGAGACGGCGTCGAAGCCCTCCTCCCGGGCCTGGGCCGCCGTCAGCCCCGTGCGCCCCGCCTCGATGCCGGGGAGCTTGACGACGCCCGTCCCCAACACGCCGGGGTATTCCTCGTCCTCCCCGGCGAGGTCGAGCGCGGCCAGACGCCCCTCCAGGTTCGCCGACGAACCCATGGGCGACCACTGCGGCTTCCCGGTGATGCGGTTGGTCACCGTGACGCAGTCGCCAACGGCGTAGATATCCGGGTCGTTCGTGCGCATCGTGCGGTCGACGCGCACCGTCCCGTTGGGCAGCCGTTCGATGCCGGAATCGGCGAGGAACGCCGTGTTGGGCCGGATGCCGACGGAGAGCAACACCGCGTCGGCCGCGACCTCGCCCTGGTCCGTGCGCAGCCCGGTCGCGCGCCCCTCGCCGAGGATCGCCTCCACCCTCGCCCCGGTGCGGATCTCGATGCCCTTTTCCGTCAAAAAATGCTCCATGTAGGCGCACATGTCGACGTCATAGCCGGGCAGGATGTGCGGCGCCATCTCCACGACCGTCGCGCCGATCCCTTTCGCCAGCAGGCCCTCGGCCACCTCCAGCCCGATCGGGCCGCCGCCGACGATGGCGATGCGCCGCGCGGCGCGCTCCTTCAGCCAGACGCGCAGCGCCTCCGCGTCGTCCGGCGAACGCAGCGTGAACACGCCCTGGAGGTCGGCGCCCGCGATGGGCGGCCGGACCGCCGACGCCCCGACGGCGACGACCAGCTTGTCGTAGTCGTACGCCCGCTCCTCGCCGGTGTCGAGGCTCCGCGCCGTGACGCGGCGCGCCTCGCGGTCGACGCCCGTCGCCTCCTCGCGCGTATGCACCTCGACGCCCGTCGCCCGCGCGAATTGCTCCGGCGTGTTGACCACGAGCTGCGCGCGGTCGCGGATCGTCCCGCCGATGTAATACGGCAGCCCGCACCCCGCGTAGGAAATCTCCCGCCCCGCCGCGATCAGCAGAACCCGCGC
>DAIRUD010000216.1:0-4306 GCA_036803565.1 Synergistaceae bacterium
CGGCCAACGCCCTGCCGTGCGCGTCCGTCCGGCGCCCGCCCTGCCAGGCGCGGCGCACAAGACCGTCGATATAGGCGTCGAGGACGTCGCACAAAACCTCGTGCGCGGCGGGGCGTTGCTCCGGCGACGACGAAGCCCGCAAGACATCCGGCAGGCGGCGCGCGAGGCGGTCGAAACGCTCGGCGTCATCGTCGATGAACAGAGGCCGCCACAACGTTTCGTAGCGGGTTTTCTCCGGCGGCGCGGACGAAGCGAGGATGTCCGGAAGAAAGCGGCCGCGCTCCAGCAGGGAGACGGCGAAACGACAACACTCCAGCAGGTAGCAGAGATCCGGGGCGAAGAGCACCCCGCGCGCCGCCAGCACGCCGTCGTCCGTCGGCGGGGCGAGGGGCAGGGAGGTCAGCGCGAGGAAGTCCTCCGCCCCCAGGACAAGGGCGCACACCCGCCAGCGCCGGAGTGCGCACGCCCCCCACGAACGGGCGTCCTCCGGCAGCTCGCCCAAAAGGTGCGAGGAGGGCAAGGGGAAACGCCCGTCCGGTGCGGGAAGTTCCAGCTCCCACACCCGGCATTCCCTCCTGCACGCGAAACCCGCATCCGCCAGCGCCGCTCGCACCCAGTCCGGCCCCGCGCTCCAGGGATGGTCGCGGGGCTGCCAGCCGTCGTCGTCCGGCGGCGCACGGAAATCGTCGACAGCAAATGCGCGCTCCCCCCACGCGAAGAAGGTGCGCGAAAAACCACCGTGCAGAACGATCATCGAGCGCTATACGACCCGAACGCGGGCGCTATTCGTCAAAACAGCCGCCGCCGATGAACTCGCGGATGATCGAAAGGTTCGGCACGTTTTCCGAGGGAATGACCGGTGCGAAACTGAGGATCGAGAGCAGGCGGCGGGCCTCCCCGTAGGCCGGAGACGCCTCGGGGATCGCGCGCAGCAGAGGCTCCGCGTAACCCTTGAGCACCCCGATCTCATAGACGAGCGACGTGTTGAACATGACGTCCGCCCCCTCCTCGTAGGGGAAGATGTGCGTGTGCGAACCCTTGATGACGGAGGGCCACATGAGCAGCGTGCTCTCGGGACTGTGTCCGCGCCTGCGGTGGTCCCTGACCATGCGCCGCAGCAGGCGGGTGTCCGTGGTGCCGATGCGGTTGTACGAGTCGAGGTTGACGCCGGTCAGCGGACAGATGAAGAGCTTGAATTTGGCCTCGGCGGCAATGTTGCGCGTCAGGGCGTCGTTCAAACCGTGGATGCCCTCGATGATGAGGATCTCGTTGGGGCGCAGGCGCAACCGCTTCCCCTTCTTCTGGGTGCCGGTCACGAAGTCGAACTTCGGGAGCTGTACCTCCTCCCCCGCCAGCAACGCCTCGATCTGCTCGTTGACCAGGTCGACGTCCAGCGCCTCCAGCGCCTCGAAGTCGTAGTTGCCGTTCTCGTCGCGCGGCGTTTTCACGCGATCGACGTAATAATTGTCCAGCTCGAGGGGTACGGGATGCACCCCGTTGACCTGCAACTGGATCGACAGGCGTTTGGAGGTCGTCGTCTTGCCGGAACTGGAGGGCCCGGCGATGCAGATGACCCGCGTCGCGGGACGGGAGATGATCTGGGAGGCGATACGGGCGAGCGCGTCGCTGTGGAAGGCCTCGGAGATGAGGATCAGGTCCAGGGTCCGCCCGGCGGCGACCCGCTCGTGCAGGCTGTCCATCGTGGAGAGGCCGAGCACCTTGAGCCAGTTGGCGTACTCGTTGAAGACGTCGATCAGCTTCGGGACGACCTCGAGCGGCGCGAGGGCGTCCGGCGAGGCGATGGAGGGGAAGCGCAGGAGCAGCCCCGGCGCGTAATAATGCAGGTCGAAGGTGCGCAGCATGCTCGTGTTCGAGGCCAGCGGGTTGCCGAAGTAACAGTACGTGCCCGCACAGCGGTAGAGCGTGACGGGATCGTTTCCCGTCCACTGTAGCAACCGGGCGCGATCGGCGTTGCCCTGCCGCTCGAAAATCCGACGCACCTTGTCCACCGGGAGG
This sequence comes from Synergistaceae bacterium, assembly GCA_036803565.1. GTDB lineage: Bacteria > Synergistota > Synergistia > Synergistales > Synergistaceae > DAIRUD01. The sequence goes on from DAIRUD010000216.1 coordinate 2,017, forward strand.
ATAGCCATCTGGACGGGGAGCGCGAGGTCGACGAGCTTCTGCATCTCCGCCTTGACCCGCTGCACCTCCGCCTCCGTGGCCGGGCCGTCGGGAAACTCGCAGTAATAGCTGTCGTTCATGGAAAAGCGGACGGCCACATCCTTCCCCAGCGCCCGCTTGCACGCCAGCACCATGAGGAAGGTGAGCGTGCTGCGGTAGATCTCCATCCCCTCGAACGTGGAGGTGTCGACGAACTCCGCGTCGGCATCCTCGTCGACCACCCAGCCCAGAGGCCGCAGGATCCGGTTTACGCGCCACGCCATGACCCGCGTCCGATCCTCGCAGTCCGCGAACGAGAGCACCTCGTGCCCCATGACCGGCGTGTCCGATTCGATTCTGCGTATTTCGTCCCCCATGGAGACGTCGATGTGAAAGCCCATTTGCCTCTCCTCCTCTGCGCCGGCCGTTGCGCGGCGCCCCTTCCCGCGCGCGGCGGACCGCGCGGCGCATGTCTGTCCAATTCTGGCATTGCACGCTACAATATAAATAACGATCATTTCATTTTAACAGCAGGGGCGTATTCGTCAAACACCCTTTTTTTCAAAAGAAATCGGAGGAAATCATCCAATGGCACACAAATTTCACATCCGCCGAACATTTCCCGCACCCGCTCGAGACTTCGCCGCCTGCGCGCTTTTGCTGCTGTTCGCCCTGGTACGGATCGGGCACGCCGCGGAGGACGGCGCGGCGAAATACGTCTTTCTCTTCATCGGAGACGGCATGGGCGCGGCGCAGCGCAACGCGGCGGAACTCTACCTGGCGGGCATGCGCGAGGCGAACGGGGACGACGCCCCGCGCGACGCGCAGCTGGTTATGAACAACCTGCCGGTGTCGGGAACGATCCGCACCAACTCCCTCTCCGGGGTGACGGATTCCGCCGCCGCGGGCACGGCACTCACAACCGGGCACAAGACGGTCAACGGCGCGCTCGCCATGCACCCGGACACGGGCGAGCGGTACGAATCCATCGCGAAAATCGCCAAAGCGCGGGGAAAGAGGGTCGGCATCGTCTCGACCGCCTTCATACAGGACGCGACGCCCGCCGCTTTCTACGCGCAGGCGACAAAGCGCACCCAGCACTATGCCATCGGCAAACAGCTCGCCGCATCCGGCTTCGACTACTTCGCGGGCGGCGGCTTCCGCAATCCGACGGACCGCGACAAGTCGAAAAAACACCTCCTGGAAGTCGCCGCGGAGGCGGGCTACCGGGTCGTGCGCGATGCCGCCGGGTTCCGTGCGCTGCCCCCCGGCGACGGGCGGAAAACGCTGGTCGTCCATCCCGACCTCGTCGGCGCGGACGTACCCTTCGCCGTCGACGGCGCGAAATCCGGCATCGCCCTGGCCGACCTCGTCGCAAAGGGTATCGAGCTGCTCGACGGAGAAGGAGGGTTCTTCATGATGGTCGAGGGGGCGCGGATCGACGTGGCCTGTCACGCGAACGACGCGGCGGCCGCCATCCGCGAGACGCTGGCCTTCGACGAGGCGATCGCCGTCGCCGTCGCGTTCTGCGAGGCACGCCCGGAGGAGACGCTGATCGTCGTCACCAGCGACCACGAGACGGGCGGCATGCGCATCGCCGCAAAGCCGGAGGAGCGGACGCGCTTCTACCGCCTCCTGTCCGCGCAGAAAGGATCGTACGCGAAGTTCGAGCGCACGGTCGCGCCGCAAAAAAACGCGGGGTTCGACGACTTCCTGAAAAGGGCGCGCGCGTATTTCGGCCCGGACCTACCGGATACGCCGGCCGTAAGACAGGCCTTCGCACAGAGTATGACGCCGAAAAAAGAGCGCCCGACGAAGGACAAGGACTACAAAAAACGCTACGGCCCCTACGACCCCGTCACGATGGCCTGCATCCGCGAAACGAACAGGCTGGCGGGCGTCACCTGGACCACGTTTTACCACACCGGGAGCGACATTCCCGTCTCCGCGCTCGGCGCCGGTGCGGAGACATTCGCCGGGTTATACGAGAACACGGAGATCCCCGCGAAGATCCTGCGGGCGATGCGCTAGGACATGTTTGCTTTGCGGGGCTCCAGTCCACACCCCGCTAAGGGCGGCTTGATCCCATGGATCCCGATTCTTCAATGCAATATGTTATACCAAGTCGCGATCGATGCGTTGAGAATGGCAATTCCTCGGGCTGCCTGTGAGCGAATTTACAAGATCGATCAACACCCGATCGCCCGCACCTTGGTATTAGAACCCGTATTCACAAAAGTATAATTATGTCAAAATATGACTATGAGAAAAT
>DAIRUD010000217.1:0-4282 GCA_036803565.1 Synergistaceae bacterium
CCGCCGCGGTCGCGGCGGATACCGTCAGGCAGAAAAGGACGGTCAGCAACAGCATTTCCGGCCAGCCGGGGTCCCCTCGCCGGTGCGGCGCGAACGGCACGCCGGAGTCGATTCGCCGGGCGTATCGGCCGCCATCCGTCGGAGAGCGTTCGGCCCATTGCCCTCCGCCCAGATAGCCGGTCGGACCGGAGCGCACCCGCTCCCGTTCCCGCATGCCCGGGGGCAGCCCGGCGATACGGCGGTTGTCCTCCAGGCGCTCCAGAAGGTCGTCCAAATCCCGCCTGCCCGCCAACGCCGCATCCCGCCCACAGTTGTCGTAGGCGATACGGCGGGCTTCGTCCCCCAGAACGTCCAGCGCGGCTTTGACACCGTTGAGCAAGCGCTGCCGCTCCGGGTCGCCGAGGTGCGCCATGCCGCGCACTTCGGCGGCGCGGCGTTCGAAGGCCGCGCGGATTTCCTCCTGCGACGCCTCGCGCGCCACGCCGAGAACCCGATAGAAATCGACCTGACCGGACATCCGCATCGCCTCCCCGCATTCCCAGTATACGCGATTCACAAGCACACGCCGACGGATGTGGAAGATAGCGGGAAGCTTTGCGCTTGACGGCACTTTGCGAAAATGCATAAATAGGATGGCAAGGTGGGGAAATCCTCCCGACACCATGGAAAGGAGACCCGGTGACATGCGGATTCGCGCACGCTCCACCCTCCTTCTTTTATCCCTCCTCGCCGCCGTTTTCTTTATCGCAGCCGCAGGCGACGCGTCGCCGAAGGGCTCCGGTTCCGCAAACGACTACAGGGATTATCGAGAGATCCCCGGCGTGACGTCTGCGGACATCGCCGCCATCGAGGCGGTCAAATCCAACCGCCATCAGCTTGTGGTGGGCATGAACCTTTCGACCGAGGCCTTTCGGGGGGAGGACGGGCGGATGGGCGGATTCGCCGCCCGCCTGTGCGCATGGATGACCGACCTCTTCGGCATCCCCTTCACGGTCGAAATCCACGAATGGGACAACCTCATCGCCGGCCTCTCCGCATACGAGGTGGACTTCACCGGGGACCTCACGCCGACGCCGGAGCGCCGCAAATTCTACTACATGACCGACGCCATCGCCGACCGCGCCATCAAATTCTTCCGTCTCGAGAACAGCGAACGGATCACGAACATCGCCCGCGAGCGGACGCTGCGATACGCTTTCCTCGAGGGAACGACGGCGCACGGCTACATCCGGGAAGCGTCCCCCTACCCCTTCGAGGCGACGTTCGTCGGCGACTACGACGAGGTTTTGCAACTGCTGCGGGCGGGCGAGATCGACGCCTTTTTCGAGGACGGCACGGCGGAGGCGGTTTTCGACACATATCGGGACATCCAGGTGGAGGAGTTTTTCCCGCTGATCTACGGCCCGGTGGCATTGAGCACCGCGAACCCGCACCTCGAGCCCTTCATTCGCGTCATGCAGAAATATCTCGACCAGGGAGGCATCGTTCACCTGACGCAGATGTACAACGAGGGGGAGCAGGATTATCTGAAGCACAAACTCCGCCTGCAGCTGACGGAGGCGGAAAAGGACTATCTGCAACGGCGGGCCGGCAAACCGATACCGATCGCCGCCGAGAGCGACAACTATCCGGTGAGCTTCTACAACGCGCAGGAGGGAGAATGGCAGGGAATCGCCATCGACGTACTGAAGGAGATCGGCGTCCTGACGGGCCTCTCCTTTCAACCCGCAAACAGCCCCGAGGACGAGTGGCCGGTCCTGCTCGACATGCTGGAGAGCGGCGAGGTGGCCCTGGCCACGGAACTGATCCCCTCCGCGGAGCGCACCGCCCATTTCCTCTGGCCGACGGCCCCCTACGCGACCGACCAGTACGCGCTGATTTCCCTCACGGAACACCCCGACATCAAGATGAACCAGATCTTCTTCTCCACCGTCGCGCTGGCCGAGGAGACGGCATACGAGGAAACCTTCCGCTCCTGGTTTCCGCATCACGCCAAGACCGTCGTCTATCACTCGACCGATGCCTGCTTCGCGGCGCTGGAGCGCGGCGAGGCGGATTTCGTCATGGCGAGCCGCAACCTGCTGCTGAGCCAGACGAATTATTCGGAAAAACCCGGCTTCAAGGCCAACATCATCTTCGACCACACCTACGCCTCCTCCTTCGGCCTCAACAAAAACGAGGTGTTGTTGTGCTCCGTCCTCGGCAAGGCCCAGAAATTGGTCGCCACCGAGGCGATCACGGAGCGCTGGACGCGCAAGGTCTTCGACTATCGCGCGAAACTGGCGCGAACCCGCCTGCCCTACCTCGTCCTGCTGGCCTCGCTGCTCGCCGTCGTCCTTGGGCTGACATTGACGCTGCTCGTCCGCAACCGAAGGTCGAGCGTGGAGCTGGAGCGCCTCGTGCGGCAACGAACGGCGGAGCTCGAGGTACAGACGGCGGCGGCCCGCGTCGCCTCCTACGCCAAGAGCGACTTTCTGGCGCGGATGAGCCACGAGATCCGCACGCCGCTCAACGCGATCATCGGCATGACGACCGTGGCGCAAGGCGTGCCCGGGCTTCCCGCCAAGGCGGCGGAGGCGACGGAGCGCATCCTCTCCGCCTCCCGCCACCTGCTGGGCATCCTGAACGACATTCTGGACATGTCGAAAATCGAGGCGGGAAAATTTTCGCTTTCCGCAGAACCTTTTTCCCTGCGCGCGGCGGTGTGCGAGGTCACGGACCTCTTCGCCGCCCGTTGTCAGGCGGAGGCGCTGCGCTTCTCCTCCGACGTCGCGCAACTGCCCGACATCGGCGTCCTCGGCGACAAACTCCGACTGAAACAAGTGTTGTTCAACCTTTTGGGCAATGCGGTGAAATTCACGGAAGCCGGCGGCAGTATCGAATTTTCGGTGCGGGTCGTAGAGCAGGACGATTCGGCGGCGACCGCGGCCTTCCTCGTCCGGGACGATGGCATCGGCATGACGCCCGAACAGATGCGACGGCTTTTCGTCGCCTTCGAACAGGCCGACGGCTCCATATCCGTCCGCTACGGGGGGACGGGGCTGGGCCTTGCGATCAGCCAGAACCTCGTCAACAGCATGGGCGGCGAAATCCGAGTGGAGAGCGAGCCGGGCCGGGGGGCGGCATTCTCCTTCTCCATACGCCTGCCGCGGGCGGAACCGCCTACGGACACCCTGCCGTATTACAGCATCGCGGAACTGGACCTGCGCGGGAAGCGGGTTCTCCTGGCCGAGGACATCGAGGTAAACCGGATCATCCTCACGGAACTGCTCTCCGACAGCGGCCTCGCGATCGACGTAAGCGAGGACGGGCGTCAGGCGGCGGAGGCCTTCGCCGCTTCCCCGGTGTCGTACTACGACCTCATCTTCATGGACATCCAGATGCCGCACATGGACGGCTACGAAGCCGCGCGAAAGATCCGCGGGATGGACCGCCCGGACGCGGGGACGGTCCCCATCGTGGCCATGACCGCCAACGCCTATCGGGAGGACATCGCGCGCGCGTTGGCAAGCGGCATGAACGCGCACATCGCCAAACCGATCGAGATGGATGCCCTGTCCCGCATCCTTACGCAATACCTGATCGCCCCAGAGGGCGAGTGAGGGGGGACAGCGCGGGCCGAGGAGCGCCTCTCCGCATCGCTCTTTCGGGACGTCCCCGGCGTGCCGGTTTCCGCACACGACGGAACGGCCCGTCGAAGTTTTCCGCCAGCCGTTCGCTCTCCGTCGCAGCACACATCGCTTCGATATCGCGCCGTCCGATTCTTGTGGAAAATGCCTGCCCCACATTCCGCCTTCGGCATATTGCCCCAAACGCGCAGGATCACTAAGATAACAGCATACCGCACAGAAGCATAACATGGCGAGGCCACGGGGCTTTCACCTCCCCGCAGGATGTGTTTTGGCCGTTTGGAAGGAGGGGAACGACGATGAAGCCGTTTGACAGATTTTGTCAGAGTTGCGGGTTGCTGATGCGACACGCGTCCCGTTTCGGGCGGGAGAGCGACGGAACACCCAACCGCGAGTATTGCAGCCACTGCTATCGCGACGGCGCGTTCACCCAGGACGTGACGATGGAAGAGATGATCGAAAGGTGCGCGGCCTATTTCGAGGATCCCGACGTGGAGATGACGCCGGAGGAAGCCCGGCGGATCATGCGGGAAACCTTCCCGTTCCTGAAGCGCTGGCAGGAAAAGGACGCCCTTGCCTCCTGAATCGAAACGCCCCGTTTTCGCGCGGGACGAGATCCCGGACGGGGCGCGGCCGCGCAAGACGCCCCAAGG
>DAIRUD010000218.1:0-4275 GCA_036803565.1 Synergistaceae bacterium
ATTTCACTAAATCGACATGTATTTTAACATGGTAAAAAAATTCCTTGACGAAGTCCGAATAATAGGATATATTTCCTTCACACCAACATTCCACTGTCGATCACAGCAGCTATCCGCGGCGCCCGGCCGCGGTGCGGGCGTCGTCGTTCGTCGCCGTCGGTTTCGCCGGGCAGCGGGCGCCGAAGCGTATGCCGGGAATGGGGGATCGGGATGAACGGGGACGAGCTGGGAAAGAAGATCAAAATGCTGCGCACCTCGAAGGGGTTGACGCTGAAGGACCTGAGCGGGCAGACCGGTCTCTCCATCAGCTATCTCTCCCTGGTCGAGCGGGGCCTGTCGTCGATCGCCACCGTCTCCCTCCAGGCCATCGCCAAGTGCCTGGACGTTTCCCTCCTCTATTTCTTCAACGATGCACCCGAGGCGGGCAAGCGCAAGTTCATCTTCCGCGGCTACGACCAGAAGCCGGTGGTGGTGAACAACCTCAAGATCTACCTGCGCCTGGCGCACAACGCGGGCAAGCGCAACATGGACCCGCACATCGCCGTCCTGCTCCCGGGGGAGCGGATCGAGGACGTCGACTACGCCTCCCACGAGGGGGAGGAGTTCCACTACGTGCTTGAGGGGACGCTCACCTGGATCATGGAGGGTGCGCAGTACGAGCTGTATCCGGGGGACAGCGTGCATCTGCCGTCCCGGATTCCGCACAACTGGATCAACCAGACGAACCGGACGGTGAAGGTGTTGACGGTCGTCCATCCCAGTTTCTTCGACGACGACGCGGCGGAGGGCGTCCCGCCGGGGGCGGGCGCATAGGGGGGCGAGGACATGTCGCGGTATGTGATGCGCAGGGTTTTGCTGCTCTTTCCGATGCTGCTGGCGATCATCCTCATCGTCTTCGGCATCATGTCGCTGACGCCGGGGGATCCGGCGCAGCTGATCCTGGGGACGCGGGCGGCGCCGGAGGCCATCGCGCAGCTGCGGACGGAGATGGGTTTCGACAAGCCGTTCCTCGTCCGTTACGGGGATTACGTCCTGTCGGCGCTGCGCGGGGATCTGGGCAAGTCCTGGCGGACGGGGAGGCCCGTCTTCCAGGCCGTCGCCGGCCGCTTCCCGACCACGATCAAACTGGCGGCGGCGGCCATCGTGCTGGCCGTGCTCGTCGGCGTGCCGCTGGGCATCCTGGCGGCGGTGAAGCAGTACAGCGTCTTCGACGTCATCGGCACGGCGATCGCCATGTTCATGGCCTCGATCCCCGGTTTCTGGTTCGGCCTCATGGCCATCCTGCTCTTCGCCCTGAAGCTGGGGCTGCTGCCCTCGAACGGGGCGGACAGCTGGCGGCACTATATCCTGCCCGCGGTGACGTTGGCCATTCCCGTCGCGGCCTCGCTCCTGCGCCTGACGCGCACGACGATGCTGGAGACGATCCGGCAGGACTATATCCGCACGGCGCGCGCCAAGGGACAGGTGGAGCGCAAGGTCGTCTTCCGGCACGCGCTGAAGAACGCGCTTCTGCCCGTCGTCACCGCCACGGGCATGGAGTTCGGCGGCCTGTTGGGCGGGGTCGTGACCATCGAGACGGTCTTTTCCATCAACGGCGTCGGCCTGTTGATCGTCGACGCCATCCGCATGAAGGACATTCCGCAGGTGATCGGCTGCGCCATCTTCCTCGCGGCCTCCTTCATGATCCTCATGCTGTTCGTGGACATCCTGTACGCGTATATCGATCCCCGCATCAAGGCGCGCTACCAGCGGCACTGAATCGGGCCGAACGACGCGCGGCAGCGCATCGAAAAAACAGGGACCCAAGGGGGCCGTGCCGCCCTTGGCGGAGGGGGGCGGAGCCCCGCGAACGACCCCGGCCGGAAAAAACGAGGAGGCGATATCTATGAGCGAATCCGACGCCAGCACGACGCCGACGACCTTCCGGCGCAGGAGCCGCAGGGGGGAGATCTGGCGGCGCATGAAGCGGAACCGGATCGCGATGGTCGGCCTCTGCATCTTCTCCGTCATTCTCTTCGTGACGGTGTTCGCCGACCTCATCGTGCCCTACGGCACCGCGCTGAAGGGCAACGTCAAGGAGCGCTTGCAGCCGCCGTCCGAGGCGCACTGGTTCGGCACCGACAACTACGGGCGCGACATCTTCGCCCGCATCGTCCACGCCTCGCGCCGTTCCCTGGTCATGGGCGTGGGCGCGGTGGTGGTGGGCATCACGTTCGGCGGCCTGCTGGGGGCCATCGCCGGGTATTACGGCGGCATGGTGGACACGGCGATCATGCGCGTCATCGACACCATCATCTGCATTCCCTTCATGCTCCTTGTGCTGGCCATCGTCGCGGCGCTGGGGCCGGGGCTGGTAAACGTGCTGATCGCACTGATGATCTCGATGATCCCCACCTACACGCGCGTCATCCGCTCGGCCATCCTCACCGTCGTGGGGCAGGATTATATCGAGGCCGCGAAGTCGTGCGGCACGCCCAACCGCTTCATCATCCTCAAGCACGTCCTGCCCAACGCCATCGGGCCGATCATCGTGCAGGCCACGATGACGGTCGGCACCATGATCATCTGGGCGGCCTCCACCAGCTTCCTGGGCATGGGGATCCAGCCGCCGGAGCCGGAGTGGGGGGCGATGCTCTCGGAGAGCAAGGACTATATGCTGACCGCGCCCTATATGGTGCTCTTTCCCGGTTTCGCCATCGCGCTGACGGCGCTGTCCCTGAACCTGATGGGCGACGGTCTGCGCGACGCGCTCGACCCGCGGCTGAAGGACTGACGCGGATGTCGGGCCTGGCGAAGGAGAACGGGACGATGCGCGAAACCGCCCTCGCGGGCGGGGACGAAGGGCCGTTGCTCCGCATCCGCGGGTTGAGCGTGCAGTATCGCACGGAGGAGGCGACAGTGCACGCCGTCAATGGGATCGACCTGGAGATCGGCAGGCAGGAGACGATCGGCCTCGTCGGCGAGACCGGCGCGGGCAAGACGACGACGGCGCTGGCCGTCATGCGCCTCCTGCCGCCGCGCACCGGACGGACGACGGAGGGGGAGATCCTCTTCCACGGGGACGACATCCTCGCGAAATCGGAGGCCGAGATGCGGCAGATCCGCGGGCAGCGCATCTCGATGATCTTCCAGGATCCGATGACCTCGCTCAACCCGACGATCAACGTCGGCATGCAGATCCGCGAGTCGCTGGAGATCCACAGCCCCGGCATGAGCAAGGCGGAGATGGAGGCGCGCGTCGACGAACTGCTGACGACGGTGGGCATCCAGCCGCGCCGCAAGCACGAATACCCGCACCAGTTCTCCGGCGGCATGAAGCAGCGTGTGGTGATCGCCATCGCCCTGGCCTGCCGCCCCGAGCTGCTGATCGCCGACGAGCCGACGACGGCGCTCGACGTCACCATCCAGGCGCAGGTGCTGGCGCTCATGGACGACCTCAAGGAGCGCTTGCGCACCTCGATGATCCTGATCACGCACGACCTCGGCGTCGTCGCGGAGACCTGCGATAAAGTGGCGATCATGTATGCCGGGGAGATCATCGAGAGCGGGACGGTGCGCGATATCTTCGAGGCCGCGCGGCATCACCCCTACACGGTCGGGCTGTTCGACTCCATTCCCGATCTGGAGGAGGCGGCCGAGCGGCTGCGGCCGATCGTCGGCCTCATGCCGGACCCGACCCGGCTGCCGCCGGGCTGTAAATTCCATCCGCGGTGCGGCGGCTGCATGGAGATATGCCGAAGCGAACGGCCTCCCGTCCGCGCTTTCGGGACGCAGCGGATCGCCTGCCATCGGTTCGGGGAGGGGGTGTAGCGATGCCGCCGCTGTTGAAGACGGTCGGGCTGAAAAAGCACTTCAAGGTCGCGGGCGGTTGCCTGCACGCCGTCGACGGGGTCGACCTGGAGATCGCCAAGGGGCGGACGCTCGGCGTGGTCGGCGAGAGCGGCTGCGGCAAGTCGACGCTCGGGCGCGTCGTGCTGCGCCTGCTCGAGGCGACGGCGGGGGAGATCTGGTTCGACGGCGCGGATATCCTCAAGTACAAGGGCGCGGAGATGGGGCGGATCCGCCGCGAGATGCAGATCATCTTCCAGGATCCGTTTTCCAGCCTCAACCCGCGCATGTCGGTCTTCGAGCTCATCGCCGAGCCGTTGGTGATGAACAAGGCCTGCGCCAATTCCGCCGAGCTCGGCAGGCGCATCGCGGGGCTGATGGACACCGTCGGGCTGGCGGAGCGCTTCGTCAACACCTATCCGCACGAGCTGGACGGCGGGCGGCGGC
>DAIRUD010000219.1:0-4262 GCA_036803565.1 Synergistaceae bacterium
CGACCGGCGAGGATCGGCAGAAGAGCGCCGAGGCGGGCATGAACGGGCACATCACCAAACCCATCGACCCCGACACCCTGCGCAACGCCCTGCGCGACCTCCTGCACGACCAGGCCTGAGCCCTCCCTCCCTTCGTCCGCATGCTATACTTACGTCGCCCGCACGTCGCGGGCGGGGAAGGTGTGAAAGCGATGCGGCAATTGCGGTGCGCGGAGTGCGGATCGCGGGACCTGGACTTGGTGTTCGGCCCGGACGCGACCTGCGAGGCGTGCGGGTGTCCCCTGGAATTCCCCTTCGAGGACTGCGCGGGCCCCGCGGAGGACGGCGATCCCGTCGCCCTGACGATCCTGGGCGACGATTATTCCCAGGGCGTGGACGGCGCGCCGCTCGACGAGAAGCGCGCGATGGCGTGCTACGAAAAGGCCGCCGACATGGGTTTCGCACCCGCCATGCGCAAGGTCGGCTATCTGTACGAGAACGCCGTCGGCGTGCCGCAGGACCTGAAGAAGGCCATGGAGTGGTACGAGAAGGCGGCGGAGAAGGGCGACATCCGCGCCGTCTTCAACGTCGGCATCATGTACCACTTTCACTTCGGGCCGAACATGCCGCGGGCGCTGACGTGCTACGAGCGCGCCGCCGCCGCCGGATTGCTGCGCGCCCAGCGCATCTACGGCGAGTGCTACCACCACGGCAACGGCGTGAAAAAGGACCAGGCGAAGGCGGTCGAGTGGATCGGGCGCGCGGCGGAGGGCGGGGACGCCGAAGCGCAGCGCCTGATGGGCCTCTTCTACGAGGGTGGCGACGGCGTCGCCGAGGACCCGGAGCGGGCGGCGGCGTTCTACGCCATGGCCGCCGAACGGGGCGACGCAATCGCCCAGCGCCGCCTGGGCTGCTGCTACGAACAGGCTTACGGCATCGAGGAGGACGCGGAGAAGGCCTACGACCTGTACGCCGCCGCGGCCGACGGCGAGGACGCCGACGCGCTGTACATGCTGGCCCGTTTCCATCGCGACGGCATCGTCGTGGCCCGGGACCGCGGCATGGCCGAAGCGTTGCTGAAGGAGGCCGCCGAAAAAGGCTGCGCCGAGGCGCGGAGCGCCCTCGCGGAGCTCCGCGAGGAACAGGCCTCCGGCATCGGCAGCCTGTTCCGGCAGGGAATTTCCAGACTTTTTCGCTGAACGACGGATACCGCGAATCCGCAAATTGCGCGCACCCATCGGACGGTATATAATCCTCGAGTTGTCCGATGAAAAGGCGGGGTTGACGGAATGCTGCACGACAGGATACGGGAACTGCGCAAGAAGAACAAGGTGACGCTCAAGCAGGTGGCTCAGGACACCGAGCTGTCCGCGAGCTACCTCAGCCAGATCGAGACGGGCAAGGTCGAGCCCTCCATCGCCGTGCTGCGCAAGCTCGCGGCCTATTTCGGCGTCCTCATCGTCTACTTCTTCACCACCGAGACGAACGAGAACATCGTCGTGCGCGAGGACCGCCGCAAGACCTTCGGCAGGCCCGGCTCCCCCCTGACCTACGAGCTTCTGCAGAACGACATCAACAACAAGAAGATGCAGCTGGTGATCATGAAGCTCGCGCCGCACTACTCCGACCCCGAGGACTTCTACCTCACCTTCAACGGCGAGGAGTGCATCTACGTCGTCTCGGGCATCCTCGGCTTCGAGTACGACAAAAAGACCTACTACCTCAAGAAGGGCGACAGCATCTACTACAACGGCTGGACGCCCTACCGCCTCTTCAACCCCACCGACGAGATGACGGAGATCATCGGCGCCAGCTCGCCGCCGGAGATGCCGCAGGTGGTCCGCATCAGCGACGACCGCCCGGGCGAATTCGACGCCGTGGAGTTCGAACCGGAGGCCGGCGCGTAAACCGCCCCCACCGACCTGCCGGACGCGGAAATGCGGAAGGACCGAGAAACGCGGCGCTCCGACGACGCGGATCCGCGAATTCCCGGCCCCTCCGATGCCTATCGTTCCCACACGGCGGGTGCGTATGCACCCTGCCGTTACGGCCCGCTACGCCCCCATATACGTGTCGAGCACCCTCCCCCAGCCGTTCTCGTCCGTGGCGTGGAAGTCGCCGACGATCCAGCCGCCGCCCAGCACCTCGACCAGCCCCAGCGCGTCCCAGGGGTCCTCGCGCGTGCTCTTCAGCTCGACGCGGGCGCGGCACGACACGCTCGATTTCGTCTCGAAATCCGGCGAGGTGTCGCGGGCGATGACGCGCGACATGAGGATGCCCGGCCCGTCCGAGCGCGGCAGGATGTGCGTGTTCAGGTGCGGCGTCAGCCGCAGCGACGGCGTCTCGCACGGCGCGTCCAGGTCCAGCTCGATCCGGCACAGCGTCTCCCCGCGCCGCACGACGCTGCCGACGACGCCGCGGCTCCCGGCCTCGAGGGTAATTTTCGCGTACTTCTTCGGGTATCCCCAGAGGTCGCGCCCCGCCGCGATCGCCGCGTCGTCGTTTTCGCACTCGAAGACGTAGCACCCGCCGAGGACGTCCTTATAGCGGACGGGCAGGACGATGGCGGCGTCCATGTAGGGCACCTTGTCGCAGTTGGAGAAGTCCGAGATCTCGACCATGTACCTGTCGTCCACGTACTCGAAGTAGGTCGGCTCCAGCAGCGCGCGGATCTTCTCCTCCTCGCCCCGGCAGACGGTGTAGGCCATGGCGTTGTCCGGGCAGTGGTAGGGGACGAACGGGTCGGGGATCAACGGCGCCTGCATCGGCATGTTGTTGCCCTTCGCGTACCTCACGCCGCCTCCCCTCCCTTCTCCGTACCGGCGGCGATGCGGATCATCCGCCCGCCCTCCCCGCCGTCCTCCTGCGTGTTGAGGCTGACGACGACCGTGACGACGAAGGCGGCGATCAGCGCAGGCACCAGCTCGTAGACGAAATCCTTGAGGAAGGGGATGTTGTACCAGATCACGGTGACCGCCGTGCCGGTGAACATCCCGGCGATCGCGCCCTTGGCGGTGATCTTGTCCCAGTAGAGGCCGAGGACGACCAGCGGCCCGAAGGCGGACCCCATGACCGACCACGAGTAGAGGACGAACCAGAAGACCATGCGGATGTTGCTGACCGCGATCAGCGTGCCCACCGCCCCGATCAGCAGGATGACGCCCCGGCCGATCCACAGCACCTTCTTCTCGTCGAGCCGCTTGCCCATCGTCCCTTCGAGGATATCGAGGTGGAAGGTCTGCGCCGTCAGCATGATCAGCGAATCGACCGTCGAGAGGATGGCGGCGAAGATGGCGGCGAGGACGATTCCCGCCAGCACCGGGTGCATCAGCGAGCGGACCAGCGTCGGGAAGATGTACTCGGCGTCGCCGATCTCCGGCATCAGCACGCGGCCCGCCAGTCCGATCAGGCAGCTCCCCGTCTGCACGGTGAGCACCCAGAAGACCCCGATCACCGACGAGCCGAGGATGGTGCGGTCGTCCCTGGCGCTGATGAAGCGCGCCAGGATCTGCGGCTGCCCCGGCTCGCCGAGGCCGCCCGCGAAGAGGCCGAAGGAGAAGGCGAAACCGGCGTAGCCCAGCGTCCCGGCGCTGGTGTGGACCAGCTTGGGGTCGATGGCGATGATCTTGAGCCAGAACTCCCGCCAGCCGCCGATGTCGGAGATGAGCATGAAGGGGAAGACCCACAGCACGCCGATCATGATCAGCCCCTGCACGACGTCGGTCCAGACGACCGCCTTGTAACCGCCGAAGAAGGCGTAGAAGGTGCCGAAGAAAGCCGCCACGAGAATCGCCGTGTGGTAGTTCCAGCCGATCAGCGCGTGGAACGCCTTGCCCGCCGTGGTCAATTGCGCGCCGACGTAGATGACGAAAAAGACGCAGATGATCAGCGCGGCGGACGCCCGCAGGAACCTGCCGTGCTGCGGAAAGCGCTTCTCGAAGAACTCGGGGATGGACATCGCCCCGGTGTGGCTGCAATAGCGGCGCAGGCGCGGCGCGATCCAGATGTAGTTGATGAAATACCCCACGGTGTAGCCCACGCACATCCACATGGAGACGATGCCGTAGGCGTAGCCGAACCCGGCCGCGCCGATGAAGATCCAGCCGCTGGTGTCCGTCGCCCCGGCGCTGATCGCCGTGGCGAGGGAACCGAAGCTTCTGTCCCCGAGGTAAAAGCCCTCCTCGGATTTGGAGAAAAATTTGGATGCGTAGATTCCAACGAAGAAGATCGTAAACAGATATGCAACCGCCACTCCTACGATAACGGACATGCTGATCCCTCCC
>DAIRUD010000220.1:0-4235 GCA_036803565.1 Synergistaceae bacterium
CTACCTGGGCGAGGAGCACACCAACGAGTACATGCGCTCGGAGTTCTACTACCCGACGCTCGGCGACCGCAGGCCGCGCGGCCTGTGGGAGGGCGACGGCAGTCTGCCCACCGAGGAACGCGCGCGCAGGAAGGCGCTCGACTACCTGAAAAACCACAAGCCGCTGCCGGTGAACGCGGATGTGGACCGCAAGATCCGCTCCGAGCTCCCGGAGATGCTGGCGGAGACCGGGAAGATCTACGGCGAGTAAGATCTGCTCGCGCCGAACAACGTTTATCGGACGGCGGACGGGATTCCCTCCGTCCTCCGTCCCCAACGAACGGATATTGAGGAGGTTGCGCAATGTTTGGACCGTATGAAATGTTGATGGACTTCGGTTTGATGTCAATCATTTTGATCATTTCCCACCTGTTGCGATCCAAGATCAAGCTGCTGCAATACATCTACATGCCTTCTTCCCTGATCGCGGGCTTCATCGCCCTCTTCTGCGGCTGGCAGTTCTGGGATATTCTTCCCTTCGCAACGCGGGAAAACGGCACGCCCTTCATGTCCTCCTACCCCTACCTGCTCGTCGTGGTGCTCTTCGCGACACTTTATCTGGGTAAGGACGCGAAATCTCAGAAGGTCTCCCTCTCGAAGGTCATCCGGGACACGGGCGACACGTTCTTCTACAATCTCGGCAGCGAATTTTTCCAGTTCGGTTTTGCGATCCTCTTCGGCCTGCTCGTCCTGATGCCCCTCTTCCCCGGCCTGCACCAGGGCTTCGGGATTATGCTCCCCGCCGGATTCGTCGGCGGACACGGCTACGCGACGGCGATCGGCAAGACGTTCGAGAACTACGGCTGGACCGAGGCCTTGACCGTCGGCTACACCTCCGCGACCGTGGGGCTCCTGACGGGCGTCATCGGCGGCATGATCATGATCAACATCGCGACCCGCAAGGGCTGGACGCGCCTCGTCAAGGACGTGAAGAGCCTGCCCGAGAGCATGCTGACCGGCTTCGTCCCGGAGAAGGAGCGCGTCTCGATGGGACAGGAAACCGTCAACCCCATCGCCCTCGACCCCTTCACCTGGCACTTCGCCCTGACGCTCGCCGCCTTCGCGCTCGGCTATTACGTCTATAACTTCGTGAAACCTTACATGGGCAGGGCCGAAATCCCCATGATGTGCCTTTCCATGCTGGCCGGCGTCGTGATCCAGAAACTCCTCGACGGCATCAACCTGGGCCATTTTGTCGACAAGCACGTCATGAACCGCATCGGCTCCTGGGTCACGGACTACCTCGTGGCCTTCGGCGTGGCGAGCATCCAGGTCTCCGTCGTCGTCAAGTATGCCATGCCCATGACGATCCTCTTCCTCTTCGGCATCATCCTCACGGTCGGCTATCTCGCGATCTTCGCCAAGAGGATGTTCCACAACTTCTGGTTCGAGCGCGGCATCTTCGTTTACGGCTGGAACACGGGCGTCGTCGCCATGGGCGTCACCCTGCTCCGCGTCGTCGACCCCGGCTTCAAGACGAAGACGCTGGAGGACTACGGCCTTGCCTACGTCTTCATCTCGCTCTTCGAAATCGGGATCGTCTCGATCGTCCCGACCATGGTGGCGACCGGCTTCATCCTGCAACCGGCGCTCGTCCTGATCGCCGCGTTCATCGCCTGCATCGTCCTGTCCCGCGCGATGTGCGGCTGGTACGCGCACATCCCCCTCACCCAGCTTCGTGACGGCGAGGCGGAAATCGTCGAGGAATTCGAACGCGAGGAAGGCTTGAAACGGGCCTGATCCCTTCAAAAGAGGCCGTGCGCTGCGCGGCCTCTTTTTTGTTATACTTCGGTCGGGAGTGAGCAGATGGAATACCGTTGGTTCGATTTCGCGCTTTGCGCCCTGATATTCTGCACCGCCCTCTACGGTTGGGGACGCTTCAAACAAGCCGTCGCCACGCGGGAACTGCGCAAGGCCGAGGACGCCCTGCGCAAGACCGACTACCGCGAGGCGGTGCGCATCTGCCAGGCCATCGCCCCCGACATGCAGCGCGATTCCGAATACTGGTACGTCCTGGCCGTCGCGCTCGCGGGCGCGGGCTCTTCGGCGGACGCCCGCACCGCGCTGGAAAAGCTATTGGCGATCCGGCCCGATCATCCAAAGGGCTTGGCGCTCCTGGATACGCTCCCCGCGCAAGATGAAGAGTGAGACCGACATGAGGCCGCCCCCGTTCGCCCTGCCGCACACGGCGAAGCTCATGATCGCCTACTTCGCCGTCTACGTCATCTGGGGGTCCACGTACTATGCGATCAGTGTCGCGGTGAAGGAACTTCCCCCACTGTATGTCGCCGGGCTGCGCTATACCGCCGCCGGTTTCGCTCTGATGCTCTATAATTTCCTTCGAGGCGAAAAACTGCCCGTCGGTCGCGAATGGCTGTCCCCCATTGTTGTGGCGATCTTCGTGCTGGTGTTGACTAACGGGGCCACGACAATCGCGTGCCTCTTGATCCCATCCGGCGTCGTGGCGCTTTTGCAATCCTCGATCCCGAGCATGACGGTTTTATGGGATCGTTTCGTCTTTCACAAAGAAGTATATCGGATGAAGCATTACCTGGGGATCCTTGTCGGAGTCGTCGGCGTCGTCGTGCTCGTCCTAGCTCGCAACCGAGGCGGCCTGACGTTTTCGGTGCAACCCGCCGGGGTCGGTATCGTGCTCTTCGGCGCGGCATGCTGGTCGTTCGGGTGCCTCCTGGGAAAGGACATCCCCGCCCCGGCCTCCCACGCCATGAATTCCGGCCTCTCGATGGCCATCGCCGGACCTTTGTTTCTTCTCCTCGGAAGCATCGTGGATTGGAGGGCCCATTATACGTTTGCGGCGCTTTCCAGCCGGGGCGTGCTCGCCATCGCGTATCTGTCCGTGTTCGGCTCCATCATCGCGTTCTGTTCGCACTGCTGGTTGATGCGCGTCGAACCCCCGAGCCGCGTGGCGACAAGCACGTTCGTCAACCCAGCCATCGCCATGTTCCTTGGATCGGCATTTGGCGGGGAGGTTCTTACGAAACAGATGCTTCTGGGAGCAGCCGCGATCCTCTTCTCGGTTTCGCTGATCTGGAAAAAATGAGTGGAGCACCACGTCCGGCGCTTTTCGCAGGAAGATTGGAGCAGAAAAAATGAATCTCGTGATTGCGGCGATTCCCCACAAAGCGAAACTCGTGCTCGCCTACTTCGCCGTCTACGTCATCTGGGGCTCCACCTACTTCGCGACCAGCCTCGTGGTGAAGGAGGTTCCCCGCTCTACGCGGCGGGAATCCGTTTCACGATCGCCGGATGGATCCTGATCGTCTGGGCCTTTATCCGCGGCGAGAAGATGCCCGTGGGCCGGGAGTGGCTCTCCCCCCTAGTCGTCGCGCTCTTTCTGCTCGTGCTGACCAACGGGACGACGACCATCGCCTGCCTCTTCATCCCGTCCGGGGTCGTCGCGCTGCTGCAATCCCTCGGGCCGGGCTGCACCGTCTTCTGGGACCGCTTCGTGTTCCACAAGGAAACCTACCGCATGCGCCACTATCTCGGCATTTTCATCGGTATCACCGGCGCGGTGCTCCTCGTCCTGACGCGGAGCGGCGGGGAAATCAGCTTTCAAGTGCGGCCAGCGGGCGTCCTGCTGATCCTGTTCGGCATCTCCAGCTGGTCCTTCGGCAGCCTGCTGGGAAAGGACATCCAAGGCCCCGCCTCGAACATCGTGAATTCCGGGCTGGGTATGGGGATCGCCGGCCCGGTGATGCTTTTTCTGGGCAGCCTTTTCGATTGGAACTCCATCTACACCTTTGCCCCGGTCTCCAGCCGCGCCGTCCTCGGCATCGCGTATATGATTTTCTTCGGCTCCATCGGCGCCTTCAGTTCGCACTGCTGGCTGATGCGCGTCGAGCCCCCGAGCCGGGTGGCGACGAGCACCTTCGTCAATCCGGTCATCGCGATGTTCCTGGGCACGACGTTCGGCGGCGAAGTGCTCACGACACAGATGATCTTCGCCGCCGCCGTCATACTGGGATCGGTATTCCTGATCTGGAGAAAATAAGCGCGGGGAAATCAGCGCGCCGCCTAACGCGGCGATTCCTTCCGCGACACGTCGTCGGCCTCCGCGCGGCGCAACAATGCAAGGTTTATTCTGGCAATTCTTTTTTTTCGATGGTATGATATCGCGGTTCGTTTCGAAGCCAGGACCACCGAAGGGGGTTGCACATACATGGAGACGCATC
>DAIRUD010000221.1:0-4190 GCA_036803565.1 Synergistaceae bacterium
CTCGCCGCGGTGGTCATCCTCGGCGGATTGCTATATACTGTGACGACGCTGGCCCTCCGCTGCCCCGAGTGGCTGTGGATCCGAAACGCGCTGGCGGGAAAGAGGGAAAACCGATGAACCGTACGCACGCGCAATGCCTGAAAAGATATCTCCCGGCCCTGCTGCTTTCGCTCCTCTGTCTGGCGGCGGCAACGCACCGCGCCGACGCGGCCGCGCCGGGCAGGAGGCTGGACGTCGGCAAGCTGGTCGAAGCCCACACGATCACCTGCTGGCACGACGGCGAGATGCTCGACGACCTGGTTCTGAACGCGCGCGGCAAGCTCACCTTTCTCTACATCGACGCCAAGCTGGCGCTCGCCATCCAGAAGTCCCAGACGGCGGGGCCGGAGGAGAGTCCGATCGACACCGTCCCCCCGCAGCTGCTGCAATACAGCGGCATGCACGGCAAGCGCAAGGGACAGGCCTTCTTCGCCCTGCTGGTCGACGCCTGGAAACCGTGGACCTTCGACACGGGCCAGATTACCGTGGGCGGCTATCGCCTCTCGGAAAAGGACGTGTACGTCGATCGGGGGCGCGGCCCGCAAGAGGGCATCGTTCCCGGCACGAACGAACTGGGGAGCGACTTCGTCGACTACATCGGGCTCTACGTGCCGCGGGAACACGTCAAACCCGGCACGACGATCCAGGTCGGCTACGGACGGGACACCGTCGAATGGATCGTGCCGTAAACGGCTTAACGCAAATGTAATTCTTGCTTGATCGCATTCTGGAGAAGCAGCGACACGTTGATATCACCCCGCTTCTTCAATTCCTCCTCCATCCACGCGGGGATGGTCAGCGTCTTCTTTACCGCTTTTTGCGAGAATTCGCGCCGCACCGGAGGCATCACGGCGACAACGAGCTGCGCCAGATCGCCGGGATTGGTCTTTATTTCCTCCAGCGGCGTCGGCTGCGGGATGACGTCCTTTTCCTTCTCCCGATGGTACATGATATCCTCCAGGACGATGCGCGCCTCGACGATCGCCTGCGCAAGCGTATCGGCGGCGGTAAAGGCGTTGTCGACGTCCGGGAAAGAAACCTCCCAGCCGTCGCCGTCCGTCGTAAAGATAGCGGGGTACGCGTAATAATCCGGCAATTTCATGGTATCCCCCCCTAGAGCGTGCTTTCCTCGTGCGTTCCGCCCTCGGCCAAAGCACTCCGCCCAGGGAGCGAACTCCCCCGGGCCCCTCGCATTCCTTTCCTGCGATATCTCAATGTTGATCCGTTCTAATCCTTGACGCCGAGGCGTTTTTTGATGTTCGCCAGAAGCCCCGCTTTGATCTTTCGAGGAATCGGAAACGTCCGTTCGCCCTCCTTGCTTGCGAGAACGTGGCTGCCCTTGCCGCGTCCCTCGCTGATCGTCCAACCTTTATCCTTGGCGATGCGAATCAGCTCTTTCTGGCTGTAAAACTTGCCCATCGCCCTTCCCCCCGTCAAGGACAGTATAGCATCTCATCGATACGTTTCAATACGTGTTTTCCCCTTTCTCGAACGGCGTCGTCAAAGGCTCGCCGCGAATGGCGCGCCAGGCAATTGTAGTGTGCAGTCGCACCATGTTACAATATTTCTCGAAATGGCGTCCCCCGAAACGGACCGCTTGGGAAGTCTTAGGCGAGTCAAGCTGTTTCACGAAACACGGACATCACACAAAAAAGGAGAACATTTCATCATGCACGTCTATTCCTGCGCCGAATGCGGCCAGAAATTCCAGACCGAAAACTTCGCCAACCGTTGCCCCATCTGTCGTTGCAAGGTACTGATCCATTTGGAGGGCGAACGCAGAAAGGCCAAAGGCTGCTCCGGCAATTGCAGCCCCAGCTGCTCCTGCGGCGGCACCTGCGGCCACTGATCCCGGCGTGGACAAGACGTTCCTCACGCTGGGCATCGAGACCAGCTGCGACGACACGGCGCTGGCCCTTCTGGACGGCGGCCGTCGCGTGCTGGGGGACGTCGTCTCCAGCCAGATCGCCGACCACTCCCCCTTCGGGGGCGTCGTCCCGGAACTCGCCTCGCGCAAACACCAGGAGGCGCTGCTCCCCCTGCTGCGCAGGCTCATGGAGACGACGGGGGCGACGCCGCACGACATCGACCTGATCGCGGTCACGGCGGGCCCCGGCCTCATGGGCTCGCTGCTGGTCGGGGTCATGAGCGCCAAGGGCCTGGCGCAGGCCTGGGGAAAACCGCTCCTCGGCGTCAACCACCTCGAAGGACACCTCTACGCCTCCCTGCTGGCGCATCCGGAGCTTCGGCCTCCCTTCCTCTGCCTCGTCGTCTCCGGCGGGCACACGGAGATCGTGCTGGCCGAGGACTTCGGTCGCTATACCCTGCTCGGCGCGACGCGCGACGACGCGGCGGGCGAGGCCTACGACAAGGCGGCCAAGATGCTCGGGCTGCCCTACCCCGGCGGCCCGGAGGTCGAGCGCGCCGCCGCCGGGGGCGACCCGCGGGCGTTCAATTTCCCCATCGCGTTGAAGGGCTCCGGCACGGTGGAGTTCAGCTTCAGCGGCCTGAAGACGGCCCTGCGCACGGCCGTCGCCCGCCTGCGCGAAGAGGGAAAGGACATCCCCCTCGCCGACCTTTGCGCATCGTTCCAGCGCGCCGTGACGGAATCGCTGCTGACCAAGG
The DNA here is from genome assembly GCA_036803565.1 of Synergistaceae bacterium. Taxonomy (GTDB): domain Bacteria; phylum Synergistota; class Synergistia; order Synergistales; family Synergistaceae; genus DAIRUD01. The sequence continues at coordinate 2,665 of DAIRUD010000221.1, forward strand.
TCGAGCTGGCGATCGGACAGAGCGGCGTCGACCGCATCGCCGTCTCCGGCGGCGTCGCGGCGAACGCCGCGTTGCGCGAGGCGCTCGCCGCGAGGGGCGCGAAAAAACACTGGCACGTCCACCTGCCACCGCGCGCCTACTGCACCGACAACGCCGTGATGATCGCGGCGGCGGGCTACGACGCCTGGATGCGCGGCTGCCGCTCCGACCTGACGCTCACGCCCGATCCGGCTTGGGAAATATGGGGGGCGGAAAGCGAATGGAAATGCTGATTCTGGGCGGCAGGGTCATCGACCCCGCGCGGGGTTTGGACGAAACGTTGGACATCCGCATCGCGGACGGCAGGATCGCTGCGATCGGTCGTTTCGAAACGGAGGGCGGGACCGACGAGCACCGCATCGACGCGCGGGGGTGCGTCGTCGCGCCCGGGCTGATCGATACGCACGTCCACTTCCGCGACCCCGGCTTCACTCATAAGGAAGACCTGGAGACGGGAGCCGCCGCCGCCCAACGGGGCGGCTTCACCACCGTCGTCTGCATGGCCAACACGAAGCCCGTCGTCGACAACCCGGCGACGCTCGCCGACATTCTCGCGCGCGGCGCACGGACCGGCATCCATATTTTGCAAGCCTCGTCCGTCACGCGCGGCATGGCGGGGGAGGAGCTCGTCGACATGACGGCCATGCGCGACGCGGGGGCGGCCGGTTTCACCGACGACGGCCTGCCGATCCTGCGCACCGCGCTGCTGCGCGAAGCGATGACGCGGGCGGCGGCGCTGGGGCGGCCAATCAGCCTGCACGAGGAGGACCCGACGCTGATCGCGCAGAACGGCATCCACGCGGAAATCGCGGAGCGGATGGGCCTGAGGGGCGCGCCCGCCGTCGCCGAGGACCTCCTGGTGGCGCGGGATTGCGCGCTGGCGCTGGACACGGGTGCGCGGGTGGTCGTCCAGCACATCAGCTCCGGCCGCGCCGTCGAGATCGTGCGCTTCGCGCGCGCACGCGGGGCCGACGTCTGGGCGGAGGCGACCCCGCACCACTTCTCGTTGACGCAGAAGGCGCTGTTGGAGCACGGCACGTCGGCCAAGATGAACCCGCCGCTGCGCACGGAATGGGACCGCATGCGGATCGTCGAGGGCCTCGCCGACGGCGCGATCGCCCTGATCGCCTCGGACCACGCACCGCACACGGCGGCGGAGAAAGCCATGCCGCTCGACAAAGCCCCCAGCGGCATCATCGGACTGGAGACGTCGCTCGCACTCGGCGTGACGAACCTCGTGCGCAAGGGACACCTGACGCTTCCCGCGCTGCTGGAGAAGATGACCGCCGCGCCGGCCGCCGCCTACCGCCTGCCCTACGGCACGCTCGCCCCCGGCGCCCCCGCCGACCTCGTCGTCTTCGACCCCGACGAGGAATGGACCGTCTCCTCCTTCGCGTCGAAATCCGCCAACTCCCCCTTCGCCGGACAACGCCTGTTCGGCAGGGTCAGACACACCGTCTGCGGGGGAAGCGTCGTCTATTCGGCGG
>DAIRUD010000222.1:0-4170 GCA_036803565.1 Synergistaceae bacterium
GTAATGGATGTATATTTTGCTATTTATTATGGTCTATTTGAATTAGAAATAGAATAATACGAGGACAATCCACTCTGGGGAGGAATGGAGTATGTCGAAAATCACCGTATTGGTCGGCAGTCCGAGGAAGAACGGGAATACCGAGATCCTTGCCGACGCTTTCATCAAAGGCGCGGAACAGGCGGGAAACGAGGTTACCAAGATTCGTCTCAGCGAGCGGAAGGTCAACGGCTGCATTGGATGCGACTATTGCACGAAAAACGATGGAAAATGCGTCCAAAAGGACGACATGCAGGCGATTTACGACACGCTGTACGAAACCGACGTCATCGTCCTGGCGACGCCGATCTACTATTTCGGCATCACCGCACAGCTCAAGGCGGTGATCGACAGGTTCTATCCGTCGCTGACAAAACCGTTTCCGGCCACCTCCGCCGTATTTCTCACCGTCTACGGCGATACATCGAGCACCGAGGCCGACATGGCGATCGCCCACTATCGGACGATCGTCTCGCGGGGGTTGGGCCTGAAAGACGGCGGTGTCGTCACGGCGAACGGCGTCCTCGGCAGGGGTGATATCGCGAATCACAAAAGTCTGGCGGAAGCCGAGGAACTGGGGAGAAGCATCGGATAAGCGATTCGCTCGACACGAACGGCGCCGGAGCACGCAGCCCCGCAACCGCCGTTATTCGCGGTGCTGCGGCGCGGCCGGACCATCCCGCCGTCTGCGCGGCGGAGGATGTGCGATTTGTTTTTCAAAACGCCGTATGCCGCACAATGGAAACACGGCATACGGCGTTTGTCCGCACACCGGCGTCAATCAGGCGACGGCGTAGATCCTGACCTCGGGGTCGCTCGTCCACAACCCCTTCAGCCCGACGAACACGTCGTTTTGAAACATCTCGCTCCGCAGGTACGCCTCGGCCTTCTCCACGCTGTCGAAGCCGTGCAGCACCTGCACGTCCTCGTCGCGCACCAACAACACCTTGCTCGTCGCGCCCGCGATCTGCGACAGAAACGGCTCGCGGTACTTCGCGTAGACGCCCGCCGCCGCGGGGCGGTTGTTCTCCGGGATCGCCATGGTGATTTCGAGATACGCCTTCGTATTCATAATTCTTCCTCCCGATCGTCGTTTGTTGGCCGTTGTCGCCAGCTTGACCGCAGGATAACAAACACGCTCGGAAGGGTAAATATATTAAGAAAATTATAAGTAACTTATTATTTTCATAGTGTGCGCTTACTTCATCGACACCGTCCCGATAAAAGCGCCCCGGCGGGGATCGCGATCTCCCGCGACACGCTCTTTCAAGGCATGTTCAACGTTCGTCCGCCCTTGCGCACATCAGGCTTGATTGCACGTGCGGCAGGGAGGCAGTTGCCCGTCAATGCGCCGGGGTGCGTGTTGCCGCGACCAGCGGCAGACACTCTGCAGGATCGGCAGGACGGAGCGCCCCTTATCCGTCAGGGCGTATTCCACCCGCGGCGGTATCTCGTCGTATTGTCTGCGGCCGACGATGCCGTCCGCGGCCATCTCCTTCAGCATGGCCGCCAGCACGGCGTCGGTGATATTGCCGAGTTCCTTGCGGAGGGCGTTGTAGCGCATCGCGCCGTTGGCCGAGAGCGCGCAGACGATGCGCGATTTCCACTTCCCCCCGAAGATGTCGAGCCCGTACTCCAGCGGACAGAGAATATCTTTTGCGGTTTTTCTGGTATACATGCGGATCGACCTCGCTACGTATTTTATAGTTACTATATAAACTATACGCTTCCAGAAGTCAACATTCCGTCAGGCGCATATACATCCGTTCCGGACTGGTGTAAAATGGCAGGATACCGGCTGCCAATCGACCGGCGCATACGCGACAGACTTCGTTCCGGTTGTGCGCCGAACTGAGAGGAGACAGTGGATGAGACAACGCGAACCGGTCGAGTCCGTCGCGCGCTGTGGACTGGTCTGCGGGCTCTGTCTGCCGGAGGAGACGTGCCGCTGCGATTCGAACAACCACTGCGGCAAGCGCCTCTCCCCCGACGGCTGCCGCCAGCACGACTGTAGTATCGAAAAGGGCCTGCGGGGCTGTTGGGAGTGCGACGCCGCCCCTTGCGGCGAGGACATGCACGCGCCCGGCAAGGTCAAGATCCGCGCCTTCATCCGCTGCCTGCGGGAGGACGGCCCGGAGGCGTTCGCCGGGTACCTGCGGCGCAATCTCGAACGGGGCGTCGTCTACCACCGCGACGGCATCCGGGGCGACTACGATCTGGATACCGAGGAGGCAGTGCTGTCGCTGCTGCGGGACGGGCCTCCCCCGATCGCCCCGACGCCCGGCGACCGCCGGGCGGAGACGCGACGGCGCTGACGCGTCGGATATTCGGCCCTTGCCAACGACCGCGCCCTTTGCTAGATTGACGGCATGATACGCAATCGGAACCGGCGGAAGGACCGAGACGGCCTCGCGGGGCCGGGACGATTCCCGTTGCGCGCGCTGCTCTACGCGTGCGCGTTGTTGTGCGTGCTCCTTCCCGGCGCGCGGACGGCCCTCGCCGCTTGCGACGACGCGGATCTCGCCGCGCTCGTCGGCATCCTCGCCGCCAACCCGGACAGCGGCCTGTTCTCCGGGTTCGACTTCCGTCGGCCCGGCGGCGAGCAACGGTTGCGCGACGCCGACGACGCCGAGTGGCGGGCCAACGGCGTCGTCCGGAGCGACGGCACGGTTCGCCGCATCGTCGAGATCCGCTGGCACGACCGCCATATCGAACGGCTGGACGCCAGCGGATTGACCGCGTTGGAGACGCTCGTCTGCGCGGGCACCGGCCTGAGGACGCTCGACGCCTCCGGCCTGCGCGGCCTCCGCGAGTTGCACTGCGACAACAACGCGCTGGCGGAGCTGGACGTGCGGGGGCTCTCCGCCCTGCGCATCCTCACCTGCGGCGACAACGCCCTGACGGAGCTGCGGCTGGCCGACGGGGACGGTGCGAACGCCCCCGCCGCGCTGGAGGAACTGGCCTGCATGGGCAACCGCCTGCGCACCCTCGCCCTTCCGGCCCTGCCCGAACTCGTCTACCTGGACTGCGCGGACAACAATCTCGCGACGCTCGACGTCGGCCGCCTCCCCGCCCTCCAGTCCCTGCAATGCGGGGCGAACCCCCTGCGCGCGCTCGACCTGCGCGGGCTCCCCGCCCTGACCAACGTCGACGCCGCGTACTGCTTTCTGGAATCCCTCGACCTGCGCCCCGCCGCCCGCCTCGAACACGCCGCCGCCTACGGCAACCCGCTGCGCGAGGTTTCGCTCGGCGGCCTGCGCAACCTGTCGCTTTTCCTCTCGCTCCCGGCGGGCGGGGAACTGCTCCTGCGAACCGACGCCCCCGACCTGGCCGCCGCCGCACCGGACGCCGTATCGGTCGCCGGGACGGAGGGCGCGTACCGCGTCTCTTCGCTGCGGGAAACCCCGTGGGCGGATCAACGCCCCAAGCTGGCCTCCCGCGCCTTCGGCTTACGCATCCACATCGCGACGCACACCAACGACGGGGACTGAGCGGCCGCCGGGGCGAGGACGCCCCCGAACGGACGGCTCGTCCACGAACGCCGTGTCGCAAAACCGCGGCAAAATGCGGGTATCCGCGCTTGCAAAAAGCGACGGGAAACGGGTATAACGGTCTCATACAGCATCCGAACTGGGGGGCTCTATCATGAAAGTGATGATCTATTACGATATGATCCAGACCGTCGCGTTCGCCTCGGTGCTGCTCTTCGCGGGGGGCTTCCTCTGCCGCCGCGTCGCTTTCCTCAACAAGTACAACATCCCCGCGCCCGTCGTCGGGGGATTGATCTTCGCCTGCGCCAACTGGGGGTTGCAGGCCAACGGCGTCGGCCTGCGCTTCGACACCACGCTGCAGGACCCGTTCATGATCGCCTTCTTCACCTCCATCGGCATGGGCGCGAGCGTCAAGCTTCTGAAAGAGGGCGGCTCCAAGCTGGTCGTCTTTCTCGTCATCGCGGCCTCCCTGCTGGTCCTGCAGAACCTCGTCGCCTGGGGACTGGCCCTGCTCACCGGGCTGGACCCCCTGCTCGGCCTGCTCGCCGGTTCGATCACCATGAGCGGAGGGCACGGCACGGGCGCGACCTTCGCCAACTATTTCATCAAGGAATACCACCTCGCCGGAGCCATGGAGGTG
>DAIRUD010000223.1:0-4138 GCA_036803565.1 Synergistaceae bacterium
TGATCTTCTCCCAGTTGCGGCTCACCTCGGCGGCGTCCTTGACCGCGACGTCGCCGAAGACGTGGGGGTGCCGCTTCACCAGCTTCGCGCAGATGGCGCGCGTCACGTCGGGCATGCCGAACAGGCCCTGCTCCGCAGCCACCGTCGCGACGAAGACCACCTGCAGGAGGAGATCGCCGGATTCCTCGCAGATGCCGCGCGGCTCCCCGTCCTCGATCGCCTCGACGAGCTCGTGGGCCTCCTCGAGGATATAGCGCCGCAGGCTCTCGTGCGTCTGCTCGGCGTCCCAGGGGCAGCCCCCCGGCGCGCGCAGGCGGCGCATGATCTCCAGCAGGTCCTCGAACGTGCCCGCCGCGAATTCTTCGTTTTTCCGGAGTTCCGTCAAGCCGTCCCCTCCTCGCACATCCCGTCCATTGTAACAGATTTTCCCGGCCCGACGGCGCGCCTTGCGACCGGCAGGCCGCCCAGATGCGACAGGAAGCGCCCGAGCGCCTCGTAGCCGCCGGGGCCGAGGAAACCGTCCAGCCTGCGAAACCACCCCTTGGGCGGCGGCGCATCGGCCAGCGGCCCCTCCGGCTCGAACTGGACGACCGTCTCGTCCCGGCCGCAGAGGATTTTGAGAATCTCGTAGTCCGGCCCGGCAACCTTGGCGCGCGCGACGGCGAAGAGGAACTCCAGCACGCGCGGCAGGGGGCCGAAGCGGTCGACCGTCTCCGCCCGCAAGGCCTCCAGCGTCTCCCCGTCCTGCGCCCAGAGCAGCTTGCGGTAGAGCGCGACGCGGAGGCTCTCGTAGGGCAGATAATCGCCGGGGATCGCCGAGGGCATCCCCACCTCCACCTCCGTCCGCTTGCGCGTGTCCCCCTTGGCGCGGCGGATGGCTTCCTCCAGCAGGTCGCAGTAGCGCTGGAAGCCGACGCGCCCGAGGTTGCCGTGCTGCGCCACGCCGACCAGCTCCCCGCCGCCGCGGATCTCCAGGTCCTTCTTGGCCAGCTCGTATCCCGCGCCGAACTCCCCCAGCGCGGCGATGGCCTCCAGCCGCTCCCCCGCCTCCTTGGTCAGCGTCACGTCGACGGGGTGCAGGAAGAGGGCGAAGGCCTGCTCGTCGCGCCTGCCGACGCGGCCGCGCAACTGGTGCATCTGCGCCAGCCCCAACTCCTGTGCGTCGCTGACGATGAGCGTGTTGGCGCGCGGCATATCCAGGCCGCTCTCGACGATGGTCGTGCAGACGAGGATGTCCGTCTCCCCCGCCGCGAACTTGTCCATCGCCGCCTTCAGCGTCTTCTCCGGCATCCGCCCGTGGGCCACGCCCACCTTCAGCTTGGGAAAGAGGCGGCGCACCATCATCGCCTCGCGGTCGATGGTCTGCACGCGGTTGTGCACGTAGAAAACCTGCCCGCCCCGGGCGTGCTCCCGCACGACGGCGTTGCGGACGAGGTCCTCGGACCACGGCCCCACCGCCGTGATGACCGGCAGGCGCTTGCGCGGCGGCGTCTGCAGCAGCGACAGATCGCGCAGACCGGAGAGGGAGAGGTGCAGCGAGCGCGGGATCGGCGTCGCCGAGAGCATGAGCACGTCCACGTCCGGGTAGCGGTTTTTCAGGTACTCCTTGTGCATGACGCCGAAGCGGTGCTCCTCGTCCACGACGACCAGCCCGACGTCGCGGAAGGCGATCTCGGTATTGAGCAGCCGGTGCGTGCCGATGAGGATATCCACCTTGCCCGCCGCGGCGTCCTCGAGGATCTTCCTCTGCTTTCCCGGCGCCACGAAGCGCGAGACGACCTCGACGCGCACCCCGAAGGGGTCGAAGCGCGCCTCGAACGTCTCGAAATGCTGCTGCGCCAGGAGCGTCGTCGGCGCGAGCAGCGCCACCTGCTTCCCCTCGAAGGCGCACTTGGCGGCGGCGCGCAGCGCCACCTCCGTCTTGCCGAAGCCGACGTCGCCGACCAGCAGCCGGTCCATGGGAATGCCCCGCGTCATGTCCGCGGAGACGTCGGCGATGGCGCGCAGCTGATCCGCCGTCTCCTTGTAGGGGAAGGTGCGCTCGAACTCCGCCTCCTGCTCCGGATCGCCGGTAAAGGCGTGCCCCTTGGTGATCTCGCGCCTGGCGTAGACCTCGATCAGATATTGCGCGGCGGCCTCGGCCTGCTCCCGGGCGCGGGCGGAGAGCTTTTTCCAGTGCCCGCCGCGCAGGTTGTCGGCGACCGGCTCCGCCCCCGGATACGTGACGTAGGGCGAGATCTTGTGAAAGTGCATGACGGGGATCTTGAGGCGGCGCCCCTCGGCGTACTCCAGCACGAGATACTCCTGTACGCCGTCGGGCCCCTCGATCTGTTCCGAACCCATGTAGCGCGCGACGCCGTAATCCTCGTGCACGACCCACTGCTCCGGCAGCAGGCGGTCCCCCCAGTCGAGCGGAACGGCCCGCTCCGTCGCGCCGCCGGAGAGCGACAGGCCAGAAAGCTCCAGATCCCCGATGAAGGCGACGCCGGCCAGCGAATCCACGAACCCCTCGGAGATCGTCCCCGGCGCGGCCGCATACCCCCGGCCCTGCGCCCAGTTGCGGAAGTGCTCGGCCTCGGAGACGAGGCGCACCGCCATACCGCGGGACGTCAGGTCGTCGCAGAAAGCCTCCAGGTCGCGTCGCCTGCCGCGGAAGTTGGGCAGGCCGACGATCCGCGTGCGGTTTTCCGCACGCGCGACGTTCGCCGTCACGCGCAGGCGCGGGAAGAGCGACAGGGCGGCCTCCACATCGCGCCACGCCACGGGCTCGTCCGCGTCCTCCAGGTCGCGCTCGACGCCGGCGCGCAGCCAGGCGTAGCTGTCCGCCGCGTTCTCGATCTCCCCCGGTTCCACGAAGAGCGCGTGCATATCGGCCGGGAAGAAGTCCCGCAACTCCCCCCTCCGCCTGGAGGAGAGCGCGTGAATCTCGCCGCGCGCGAAGTTCCGCACGCTGCGCTGGGTGTCGGTCGCGAAGTAGCGCATGCTCTCGATCTCGTCGTCGAAGAACTCGACGCGGATGGGCCAGGCGTCCTTGGGATCGAAGAAATCCACGATCCCTCCGCGCATGGTGAACTGCCCCGGCGACCAGACGATATCCACGCGCTCGTATCCCTTCGCGCCCAGCCACTCGATGAGACGCGCGCGCAACAGCGTCTCGCCCTGCACCAACGGCAGGCGGTCGCCGCCGAGCGAGATCGGCCCCATCAACGCCCCGGGCGTCGCGGCCAGAATGCCGCCGCGCACCGCCCAGCGCTGCACGACCTCGCCGCGCTCCGCCTTCTGCGCCTCCAGCATCTGCGCGTCGTCGGCGAACGAGGCGATGGCGATCTCGGGCAGCACCTCCACCGAAGGCAGCGCGACGCGATCCCGCACGGCCTCCGCGTCCGCGGCGAAATCGCGCACCTGCCGCGCGTTGGGGACGATCACCAGCAGCGGCCGCTCGAACTCCCGGCAGATCCACGGCCGCCCCGCGCCCGCGACGGGCAGGTGGAACGCCCGGTTCCGGCGCCACTGCTCGACGTCCAAATCGCGAAGGCGGCTGTACTCCCGCTCCTTCGCCACTACGCCTCGTCCCTCCGCTGGCCGCCCTTGCCGGACGGCTCCGCGCCTTCGATCGAGACGGTAAAGCCCTCGCCCGCCTCCCCGGCGATCCACTTCCGCAACGCATCCCAGGCCAGGTCGTCCACCTTCGGCCAGAGCGCGCGCTGTTCCTTGGGGAGTTTGCCCAGCACCCAGTCCGGCAGCGCCATCTGCGGCGCGGGCGCGCCCACGCCGACGCGCAGCCGGGGTACGTCCAGCGTCCCCAGCGCGCCGATGACCGAGATCATGCCCTTCTGCCCGCCGGCGGAGCCGCTGCTGCGATAGCGCAATCTGCCGAAGGGCAGCGCCACGTCGTCGAAGACGACGAGCACGTCCTCCGGCGCGACATCGTGATAGCGCGCCGCCTCCAGCACGGATTTGCCGCTCAGATTCATATAGGTGAAAGGTTTCAGAAAGGCGACGCGGTCGCCTCCGCACGAGGACGGAGGCCAAAAGGCCCCGCCGAACTTCATGCGGGGTTCCGCAAGGCCGAGCCTCCCGACGAAGGAATCGACGACCAGCCAACCGGCGTTGTGCCGACTCCAGACATATTCGGGCC
>DAIRUD010000224.1:0-4127 GCA_036803565.1 Synergistaceae bacterium
ATTCGCCCGCAGAAAAGAAGGAAACCCTTTGCGCCCGGTGCACGTCCGAAGGTTCGGCTGCCAGTGCGTTCAAGGGGGCGAAGGAATCCCGTTCCCATCCTTCGTGCCGGGATTGGAGATCCTGCGGCGCGGGGATAAAGAGGTCGCCGGGGGTGTCCCAGCGATGTTTCTTCATACGCTTGGCATAGACGCCGTCGATCAGGTTTTCCACTCCCTGCATACGCCAGCGGGCCCTCCCCGAGGGTTCCTCGCGCGTGCCGCCGTCCGTGGCCCAGGCGATTTCCAGCGTGACGGCCGCCGTCGGCGAAGCCGCGCTTCCGCGTCCGGACATGGTTGCGATCACGCCGCCGTCGGAGAGGAAGAGCCTGCCCTTCCACTCCTTGCCGAGCGTCCAGTTCCGCATCTCTCCCTTGCCCCTCCCGCGCGACTCGGAAATGTGCTCCATGTCGCCCAGGGAGTCGGTGACATATGCGTGCTTGGCGTTGTGTACGAGGTAAAGGGGGCCGGGCAGATTGGCGGCGCGGATTTGCAGGACGCCTTTACGGTCCGTCGCCCGCACCTCCGGCCTCTCGAAACAGGGTTGCCACGATGCCGGCAGTTTCCCGGCGGCCAAAGCCGCGCGCTCCTTGCGGTCGATGGAGAGCGCGCCGTATACCGACAAGCCGCTCGCCCGTTCGGTGATGACGAAAGCCGTCCGCTCCGCCGCATCGAAGGCGGGGAGAAACGCGGCGAGCGGGGAGATGCCCATGGGGGCGGCGGCGGCGCTGTCGGCGAAGATATGGGCGGCGCGCAGCGGGAACTCGCCGTCCCGCGTCTCCATGACGATGAAGGGTGCGTCCGCATCCGGTGCCGGGAGCGTCGCCAATATGTCCGGGGTTTTCCCCGGGGTGTGGGAATGCAGGGCGTACGCGGCGATTGCCAGCAGGACGAGCGCAAACAGCAGCGGCGCCAAGGCCCGCTTTACCGCGGCCAAGCTGGCCTTGGCGGTCGTCTGCGTGTACTCCGGCGGGAGCGGCGTCTCCTGCTGCATGGGTGTCGCTAATGGATGTTGCGGGCCGACTGCAGGATGAGGCGGGACGACTCCAACAACTGCTGCAGCACGGCGTAGTCCTTCCGGCGGTCGATGTCCTCGCGCAGGGATTCCGCCTCCTCCGAGATATTGCGGAGAAGCGCCAGAATGGCTTCGCGGTCGTCCGTCTCGCGGGTCTGGACGGTCGGGTAGGCGACGGCGACGGGCGCCTTTTCGGGGACGAGGTCGTAGGTCATGCCCGCCTTCGGCGCCGTCGCGGGGTAACCGTCGGCGCGCAGCGCCTCGGCCAGCGCCTCGGACGCCCGCGGCTCGCCGTGGGTGACGAAGAACGACGTTCCCGGTTTGAAGTTGCCCGCCCAGTCGAGCAGGTCGTTGCGGTCGCCGTGCGCGGAAAAGCCGCCCAGCGTATGCAGGTGCGCGCCGACGACGATGTCCTCGCCGGCGATGCGGACGTTTTTCTCCCCCTCCACCAGTCTGCGCCCGAGCGTGCCCTGCGCCTGGTAGCCGACGAAGATGACGTGGCTGTCCCGGCTCCAGAGGTTGTGCTTCAGGTGGTGCACGATGCGCCCTCCGGCGCACATGCCGCTGCCCGCGAGTACGATGGCGTGGTCGATTTCGTTGATGGCGCGCGACGCCGCGACGCTGTCGGTGTAGGAGAGCCCCTCCGGCGCGAAGGGGTTCTGCCCGCCGCGCGCCAGATCCTGCAACTCCCGCGAGAGCAGGCCCATGTATTTGTCGTAGATCTCGGTCGTCCGCGCCCCCATCGGGGAGTCGAAGAAGATCTGCGGGAGTTTGGGGAACGTGCGGTCGCGCTGCAGCAACAGGAGTTCGTAGAGGATCCGCTGCGCGCGGTCGACGACGAAGGTGGGGATGAGGATCTTGCCGCGGGCGGACAGGGCCTCCTGCATGACCTGGCGGAACTCCGCCCGGGTCGCCTCGAGGCTCTTGTGCGCGCGGTCGCCGTACGTCGATTCGATCACGACGTAGTCCGCGTCCTCGACGATCGTCGGCGGCCGTTCGATGACGGTCTGCTGGGGGCCGATGTCGCCGGAGAAGACGATCTTGGTGGCGTTTTCGCCGACCCAGGTTTCGACGATGGACGCGCCGATGATGTGGCCCGCGTCGCGGAAACGCGCGCGGATATCCGGCGTGATGTTCGCGATGTCGTCGTATTGGATGTAGCGGAAGCGCTTCAGGGTCTCCTCCACGTCCTTGTCGTCGAAGGCCGGTTTGACCGGGGGCAGGCCCTTGCGGGCGTTCTTGCGCGACTGCCACTCCGCCTCCTCGGCCATGAGGCGCACGGTGTCCCGGAGCAGCACCGCCACGAGGTCGATCGTCGGGTCCGTGGCCCAGATCTCCCCCTTGAAGCCCTGTCGGACGAGCAGCGGTAGGCGTCCGCTGTGGTCGATGTGGGCGTGGGTCAGGATGACGGCGTCGAGTTGCGCGGGGGAGAACTCGAGCGGCATCGCGTTCCGCCGGTCCGCGTCGATGCCCTGATGCATGCCGCAGTCCACCAGGACGCGAGTTTTTCCCGAGTCGATCAGATAGGAAGAGCCCGTCACCTCTCCCGCGGCACCGAAAAACGAAAGTTTTGCAGACGACATGCCGTCGCCTCCTTTTTTCTTTATGTTGCCCATGGCTCGGACTGTTTTATTTTAGCGTATGTGGGAAAGGGGGCACAAGCCCTATGGGATCAACCCCCGAATGCAGGTGCCCTCTCCGGGGTAGGAGATGATCTTGAGCCGTCCGCCGACGAGCGCCATGCGCTCCTCCATGTTCGAGAGGCCTCGGTGCCCCTCCAGGCGCAGGCCGGACGTGCCGCTCTCGTGCATGTCGAAACCGTGCCCGTCGTCCTGGACGCAGAGTTCCAGGCCGCCGTCCGCCTCGCGGACGTCCACCCAGATGTTTTTGGCCTCCCCGTGGCGAACGGAATTCGTGACCGCCTCCTGCACCACCCGGAAGAAGGCCAGGGTGGTCGCGTCGGAGAATTCGAGATCCTCGTCCACGTCGAGGAAGATGCGGATGTCGTACTGCGCGGACTGGCGCTCAGTGAGCTCGGTCAGGGCTTGCTGGAGGCCCAGTTCCAGCCAGGGCGGGTTGAGGAAATCGCAGAGGCCGCGCATCTCGCGCACGGTCGTCTGGGCGATCTTTTCGGCGAGGTCCAGTTCGCGCTGCGTGTCCTCCTCGCTGTTTCCCGGCAGCCGCGCCAGGTGGATGCGTTGGATCAGGGCCGTGACGTCCTGTAGGGGGCCGTCGTGGATATCGCGGGAGATTTTGGTGCGCTCCGCCTCCTGTACGCCCACGATGTCGTTGATGCAGGTGCGGATCAGCGAGACCCGGTTGATGGCATCCTGGGCGACGCGCGCCAGCGTGGCGTGAACCTTCTGCAGCTCGTAGACGGCCTCGTCCGACGGTTCGTCGGGGAGCTCCTCCCCCCACTTGAGGTTGGATATATCCTGTTCCAGGCGGCCCAGGGGGCGGATGACGAGGCGCCAGAGCCGCCACACGGCGATGGCGCTCCAGAGCGCCATCGCCCCGACGAGCAGCGGCCAGAGATAGATCGTCCGCAACGTCGTGCCGGGCAGGTCGCGCCAGGAAACCGCCCCGATGACGAGATATTGGCCTTGCGGAGAGGGATAGGAGCAGACCGTGAAGCGCTCCCCGTTGATGTCGTACACCTCCCCGGCGTTTCCCATGGGGATTTGCTGCGCGGAGTGACGGATGAGGTCGTGCAGGCGCTCCGAGCCGTAAAAGAGCGAACCGTCCTTGTCCAACACGACAAACAGGGCGGGAAGGCGCCCCAGCCCGAGATAGAATCGTGAATCCGCGAGCGGTTCCTCGTGCAGGCGGAAATCGATGCCGTAGGTCGGGAACTCGGCGCCTTTTTCGACGCGGGATGCGATGCCCTCGGTGAAGTTTTCGACGTAGGATTCGGCCAGCGTTTCGATGCTGCGCTGGGAGTAGCCCAAGTTGGTCGCCGCCAGAAGCATGATGGCGATCGGAGGCAGGAAAACCGACAACGCCAGGTAGAAAAGCCGGCTTTTTCGTTTCAAGTTCGGGAATCCTCCCTCTTGCCCAGCATTGCGGTTCTGCGACC